>CAZWHH010000087.1:0-8326 GCA_964633615.1 uncultured Bacteroidales bacterium
TTTATTATTAATAAGCTTAATTAGCAGATGGAGAAAGAACTCCTAATTATATTATTATAGTGCCTCTGAATGATATGGCCATAAAAGAAAACATTTCCTGGTTTCTTTAGAAATCTATCCGTTGCAGGATTTTAAAAGGTTTTCTGTTCTTTTTGAAGTAGCACCGGAATATATTGTGGATGACAATGTAAACTTCAGGGGGTTATGGAGAATCCGGTATACTTTTGGGAAGAATTCAGATGATTGATTAATATTTTATGATATCAAACAATCAAAACCCGTTAATGATAATCATTATACCTGCACATTCATTGCATCCACGTACTTGATCTCCTGTTCCGGATAGACAACCACAATATTTGTATCGGTGAATAACTGGTCTATTTTTTCCGGGATTTGGGCAATTTCTTTATTATAAGAGATTGTATGTTTTCTTGCTTTCACAATAACCAACAGGTCTTCTGTGGTCAGTTTCTTTGAAATGACCTTCAGCATATCTACACATTTGGCCCTTCTGTAAATGACATCAAATTCTTTTTTCTGTTTATGTAGGTATTGTTTAATTTTCTTATGGGTATTTTCATATCCCCAAAACACCATCTGGCTGTTAGTATGTCCACATATATCGCAAATATCCGAAACCCATTCGTAGAAACCCACTTCATATTCAGTATTAGGAGGCATCAGCACATGAATCTTGTCGATCAGGTTCACTGCTGAGTTAATCCGTGTTACATACAACGCTTTACCTGTTTTTTTTACCAAATTTTTTAACAGCGTACCGAAAAAGAAGTCCCTGGTAGATTTTTTCTTATGCCATCCAATAACTACCTTGTTAATGGCCCACTCTTTAACTGCTCTTGATATGCCATCAGCCACATTGGTATCCACTCTTGAAATTATTTTTGCAATATGATCTGTTGATGAGGCATGCTCTCTGGCTTTTTCAAGTATTTCAACATATTTTTTAATTTCTTCAGGAGCCCGTCGGTCATCCTCTACTATATTAATTGGGTATATTGGCTGGCTGGAATTATCGTTTTTAATGATCACTGCGAAGGAGATTAATTTTTCCACCGTAGCTGGATTGGAAATAGGGATTAATATTCGCTCTTCTGCCCTCTCAGGAATTTCTTCTTTATCTTGCTGCACCGCTATTGCCTTGCCCGATTTTTCTGTAACAAAGCTACTTATTAGTGAAGTGATCAGTACCAGGATAATGGTTGCATTCATTGTAATTTCCTGTACCATGCCCATGTTAAAACCCACAATAATAACGGCAATTGCTGAAGCGGCTCTCGCTGAGGTTAACCCGAAAATAAGGTTTCTCTCATTTTTGTTAAATCCAAATAATTTCTGAATAATATAGGCAGGCAGGTATTTAGAGAGCAGCGACACAAAAAGCAGCACTCCTATTGTCCATAAAATTTCAGTGCTTTCCAGGAGAACTCCCAAATCAACCAACATCCCCACACTGATTAAGAAAAAGGGAATAAAAAGCGTATGCCCGATAAACGTTATGCGGTTCATTAGAGGAGATCCTTTGGGAATAAGCCTGTTAAGAGCCAGTCCGGCAAAGAAGGCACCGATAATAGGTTCAATATGAGCAAATTCAGCAATTACAGCAGATACAAATACGATGGTTAAAACGAAAACGTATTCCAGACTGCTTTGTCCATCGTAATTTCTGAAGAACCATCTGCTGAGCCGTGGAAATACCCAGTTGACAATAAAAACGAACACCCCAAAATAAAGAATAAATTTCAGCCAGAACATAAAACCAATTTCTCCGGCAGACGATTCTACAAGTACGGCAAGTATAAGCAGCGCAATGGTATCGGCTATGATGGTTCCTCCTATACTAATATTAATCACCCGGTTTTTTGAGATGCCAAGACTGCTTATTATCGGGTATGAGACCAATGTATGAGTAGCAATCATACTACTAATCAATAAAGAGGCAACTACAGAAAAATCAAGAACAAAGTGAGCAGTAAGGTAACTAAGACCAAAAGGAAGAACAAAAGTCAGGACTCCAAAAGTAATGCTTTTACTCTTGTTTTTCTGAAAATCTTTGATGTCAATTTCCAATCCTGCAAGAAACATGAGATAAAGCAGTCCGATTGTACCAAATATCGAAAATTCAAGCTCTTCAGATAAAAGGTTGAGTCCATGAGGTCCGACCAGGACCCCGGCTAAAATTAAACCGATAATTTCCGGGATTTTTATTTTTCTGAGGAGTGCAGGAGCAAGAAGGATTATTACCAAAACCAGAGCAAAAATAAGGACTGGTTCCTGCAGTGGAAAGGTGATTTTCAATATGGGCAGAATTTGAAACATAACACGATACTTTCGATTATAACATCATTCCTGATAAAAAGGTTTAGGGTAAAATTACAATAATTCTTATTTGGTCTGTTTTCATGAGCTGTATTTTTTTATCCTGATGTTATTTTGAAAGTTTTCAGTTGTGAGTGTATTTTGGGGATAAATGAAATACGGGTAATACCTTTCAAGAAAGATTTGTTCATTATCTAAAATATATTCTTCCGTTGAAATTTCTTTTTTTATTTTATCCATTTGATCTTTCAGGTGAATTTTCATCTCCTCATTCATGTTTTCCAGTTGCTGATGCAGTTTTTTTCTTTTTCCTGCGTCTTCCTCATTTTTCATTTGAATGGCCAGTTCTTTCTTTTTACTTTTATAATGATTGGCAGTTTCCGGATCTAGTAAATCTTCAGGATTTCTTTCTGCTTCTTTGAGCCATTTTTTGTTCTCATTGTATTTTTTTTGCAGCTCTTCATGATTCAGTCTGTTCCCATGTAAAGGCAGGTAAATGTTCCCTGTAACTGCATAAAACGAGAGCGTATTTTCAAGATGAAAAAACCTTTTGATGAAATCATTGTTTACCAGCTCATATTCAACTGCTCCTGTTCCATGCACGAATATGTCACAGAAAAACAACCTTATCATAAAAGTTAAAGTAGTGGCTTTGGGATAAAGCAATATGTTCTTTTTCAGCTCAGTGGCCAGTTTATCCCAATTTTTCGTACTTACAGAGAAATAAATATCTGCTTCTTTCGAAGCCACATTTAGTTTTTCATGCGCTTTTTTTATTTTGATGGAGTAGCGTTTATTGTTTTGAATAAGCCAGAATGGTAATTCAATCCATCCATCTGTTTCGTGCATTCGTTTTACAGGCTGATAGTCACCTTTGCTTTTCTTTTCCACAGAATTGTTATAAGCTTCTTTATATTTTTCTATATGTTTAATAATGTAGCTAATAAACCGGTAGTAGGCATTTGATTTAGCAATTTCGGAGATTTTTTTGTTAATCAGGGAGAAACCCAGTTTTTTCTCCAGTTGAGTCCGCATATTTATCAGCGCATCAATGAAAGAATGGTTTTGTTTGTATATTTTTATAAACTCAGCTTTCCAGGCTTTGTATGCATCATAGAACTCTTTTTTATCGATTGTTTTCAGCTGCTTGCCAATAGAATGCAAAAAATTATCAACTGTTTTTTCTGAAGGTTGAAATCCTTCAAAGACGGTATGAGGGTTCTCCTTGAGTATAATGAGTTCTTTCCGGTAATCACCATTCTTTTTGGAGGGAACAGGAACTTTGATGGACCCGTTATCAGAATCAACGATAAAATTGAATGCTTCAACTCCTATTTTTTCTGCCTGCCTCCCGGCAAAAAAATTTTTAAACAATAACCCCGGGTAGTAAGGAATTGGTTGATGACCTGTAGCGATTGTATTCTCACTTTTTTGATCACCCATGATTCCTGCTTCTTCCCTTATTTTTTTCCTGATGTCAGCCAGTTCATTATCGTTGCTGAATATATGCTCAAGTAGTCTTCTGTTTTCCTGAATGGATGAAAGAATTCCCATAAATTATACAATATTGTGAAAATTTGTAACGCCTAAAACTTCAGGGGTATAAAAAGGTTCTCCATAAGGACTGTTGATTCTTCCTCCATACTGCTTGCCCATAATTTTCAGAAATTCAGGAATATCCCGGTTTTTATGAGTGAATTGTGACTCATACGCCTGAACCGCCTTTACTTTTTCTTTGAAAACTTCCTCGGTAACAGGAAGAACAAAAGAAGGATCAGGAATAATTTTAAAATGCGATGTGTAATAGTACAAGATTTTCGGGGGAAAGAAAGGTTTACCCCGCATATTGGTTTTTGTTAGTTTTGCATAAAACCTGGCAGCTGTTCCCAGTGCTGATGCGGCAATATGATCCGGGTGCTGATCCAGAGATGTCTGCACCAGGAGCAAGTCGGGTCTGATATCTCTTATGTATTCAGCAACTTTTTTTCTGTTTTCAATTGTATCCTGCAGATACCTGTTAGGCAGATCCATAACAATTCTCTTTTTAATCCGAAGAATTTTATCTGCCTTTTCTGCTTCTTTAAGTCGGGTTTCAACAGATCCTACCGGAGTTGGTTCTCCGTTTGTAAAATTAAGGAGATATACTTCATCTCCGTTCTGGGCGTGACTCAGGATACTGCCACCGATTGATATTTCCGCATCGTCAGGATGCGCTGCGAGAACTAATATTTTCATAATACATTTTTCCTTTGTTGATTATTTCCATATAATAGCGATACCTTCTGAATATATTTTTATAAGCATTTACAGTACCTTTATTTCTGTCTAAATAAATTAATTCAACAGGAATTTCTTTCACAGTTAAATTATTTTTCCAGGCCTGCACCCACAATTGTAAGGGCATTCCATATCCCGGTTCATCAAGTTTTAACTTTTTTAGTGAATGAGTCTTGTATAATTTAAATCCACAAAAAGCATCGGTCAAGTCATAGCCCGTAAAATTGTTTATTTTCTTTGTAACTCGTTGGTTCACTTTTCTCCTGTCTTCAGGTGCTTTTGAATCATTGTTATTGTTGGCATTCAAATATCTGCTACCCGAAAGGATATCAAAATCTGATTTTTCATTCATTTTGATAAATTTCTCAACTTCTTTTGGCTGATGTTGTTTGTCGCTATCCATGGTTATAACATACGGATAATTATGTTCAATCGCATAGTTAAATCCTTCAATAAGAGTGAATCCATAGCCTTTGTTGCGTTTATGTTTAATTTGGGTAATACCTTGTATTGTATCCAGGATTTGGGAAGTATTATCTACCGATCCGTCGTCTATTACCAGAATGTCCGATATATTTCTATATTTCTGAAGAAAAGATAAAACCTCTCTCACATTTTTTTCTTCATTAAATACGGGTATGAATATGAGGTATTTGTTCATTTGAACTTTTCTTCCTTTAGTAAAAAACCGTACACCATTTAGTTTATTTTTAATTTATCACAGCAATCAGATAAAATTGTTCAATATATGTAAGTAATGAGATAAAGTAATAATTATTTTTTACCTTAACGTGTAAATTATAATGTTTGAGTGCTGATAATCAAGATTACAGACATTTATTATTTATTGTGTATAATATTTTTGGGTTGTCCTTTTGTCTCAAACTGAAAAATATCGTTTCTGGAATAATGGCCCGCCACGTCAAGATCCATTTTACCTCTGCTGATATCGTCTTTGTCTATTTCGCCTATTATAATTTCTTCTTTGTCGTACACCGGTCCTGCCAGGGTTTTCCCCATGGGCGATATAATCACACTGCCGCCCCGGCAGTGCAGATCTTCTTGCTTTTGTACATTTTTCAGAGACCATTCAGGATAGTCATTTTTAGTTATATACTGGTTACATCCTGCTACAAAACTTCTGCTTTCCAGTGCAATATGTTTCATTGTTGTTTGCCACTCATCCCTGGCATCGGCAGTTGGGGCGAGATATATCTCCACTCCTTTGTTGTAAATAGCCTGCCGGGCAAGAGGCATATAATTCTCCCAGCAAATAAGTCCTCCAAATATACCTATTTCACTGTCAATGACTGTTAAGGTATCTGCTCCTCCTTCTGCCCATACTACTCTTTCGGAACCTGTAGGCTTGATTTTACGGTGCTTTCCAAGGTAATTCCCGTCCGGGGCAAAATAGAAATAACTGCAATATAAGCTGCTGTTTAGGCGATCCTTTTCTGTAGCGCCTATGGCCAAATATATCTGGTTTTCTTTTGCTGAACAGGATAATTGTTTAAAATATGTATCGTTTTCTTCCAGGCTGTTTTCTCTGTAGCGCCTGTAAAGTTCTCTGCCTTCATTGCTTCGTCTTCCGATGACAGCTCCAAAATTCATTCCCCTTGGGTATCCTGGTATAAACGATTCAGGAAAAACCACAAGTTGGGCTTCTTTTTCTGCCGCTTTTTTAATTAAATCGATTGTTTTTTCTGTTGTGGCTTCAATGTCGAAAAACACAGGTGTAGCTTGAATAACAGCAATAGATATTTTGTTCATAAGCACAACTTTTTATCAAAAGTAATCATTTTGAGGATTTAATGAAGGGGTGTTTGTAATTTTCTTAACAAACAGGAGTGAATAAGAAAAAAACTGTTATATAAAAAAAGAGCTGTATGGTAGAAAAACATACAGCCCTTATTATCTATTTGTTGTAACTTGTTAACCTAAATATGCTTTTAAGAGTTTGCTTCGAGCTCTGTGCCTTAATCTTCTGATTGCTTTTTCTTTAATTTGTCTGACTCTTTCTCGCGTAAGCCCAAATTTATTCCCGATTTCTTCCAGGGTCATATCCGGTACATTGATTCCAAAGAAATGTTTTACGATTTCTCTTTCCCTTTCGGTTAAGGTAGCTAATGCTCTTTCCACTTCATGTGTGAGCGATTCATTGAGCAATGTTTTGTCTGCATCCGGAGAATTTTCATTTGGCATTACATCCAGCAGACAATTTTCTTCTCCTTCGGCAAAAGGGGCTTCTACTGAGAGCTGCTTATTGCTGATTTTTAAGGCATCATCGAGTTTGTCTTTTGGAACGTCCAATGATTCTGCCAATTCCTCGGTGGAAGGAACTCGTTCGTTTTCCTGTTCGAACTTAATTTTTGCTTTGTGAATACGATTCAATGATCCTACCTGGTTTAGAGGCAACCGGACAATTCTGCTCTGTTCAGCCAGCGCTTGCAAAATGGATTGCCGTATCCACCAAACAGCATAAGAGATAAATTTAAAACCCTTGGTTTCATCAAATTTTTTCGCGGCCTTAATCAGACCAAGATTCCCTTCATTGATCAGGTCGGGGAGGCTGAGTCCCTGATTTTGATATTGCTTAGCTACCGAAACCACAAAACGTAAGTTTGCCTTGGTTAATTTTTCTAAAGCAATTCGATCACCTTTTTTGATACGTTGAGCTAATTCAACTTCTTCCTCTACACTTAATAAATTTTCTTTCCCTATTTCCTGAAGATACTTGTCTACAGAGGCACTTTCTCTGTTAGTGATTGATTTAGTGATTTTTAGTTGTCTCATGGGCTACTGGAAAAATTTTTGCGAATATACACTTTAAAATGGTTACAAAACAAGAATTTTGAATTTAATAATAAAAAAATCCGGGTTTGACTATTTTAAAGGACCCGGATTTTTATTTATTAGTTTTTATTCATACAACTAGATTTTAATGTGATAGACATATACGTAATTTCCGTCCGGATATATTCCGTGTACTTCTACTCTTTTACCTTTCTGATCCTGATAACGGCTAAATATTTGTTTTATGTCCTGTACTGTCTTTATTTTTTCTCCCTCGATAGAGGTTATAATATATCCTTCTTTAATGCCTGCCTCTTTCAATTTGCCATCGTTGATTTCGACAACTTTCACTCCATAACCAATGCCCAGTCTTCTTTTCTCATTATCGGAAAGCGCTTCAAATTTAGCTCCCAGCTCTTTCAGTATATGGCCGCCGGTTATGATTTCTGTGCTTCCCTGTATATTACGTAAAGTAACCTCAAATTGTTTCTCTTTCCCGTTTCTTTTTATAACAACAGGTATTTCATCTCCCGGACGGTAACTATTGATTTTCTTTTGTAATCCGGATACATTTTTAATTTTTTTACCATCTACTTCTTTAATAATATCGCCTGGTTTTATTCCTGCTTTTTCAGCAGCACCATCTCTTTTCACAGCCACAATGTATGCCCCGTTGTAATTGTCTACATCAAGATCATATTCTTTTACTAATTCTTCAGTTAAATTGCGAATTTGAACTCCGAGAACTCCTCTTTGAACTTCTCCGTACTTTCTCAGATCGATGACTACTTTCTGGGCAATGGAAGATGGAACGGCAAATGCATAACCTGAATATGTTCCTGTTGGAGAAGCTATTGCAGAATTTATCCCGATGAGTTCTCCTTTTACATTCACCAGGGCTCCTCCACTGTTACCT
>CAZWHH010000088.1:0-8295 GCA_964633615.1 uncultured Bacteroidales bacterium
ACTTACGCTTTCTCCTTTATCAGTAGGAAACATTGAAAATTCAAGAAGTACCGACATAATTATTGTATCTTTTCCCTGTTCGACATATTTAAATTCCATTCAAATTCATGATCCCAGTTGGCCCGAATTTCAATTTTTTCATCATAATATATTACAATCTCAGGCTGTTTATGTTTCAAGTAATCTCCAGTATCCCATTTCCCGTTGTTATTGCGATCGACAATAAGACGAATCTTGTAATCTCCCGGATCCAGGTAATTAAATTCAACTACATTCTCTTTTGCAGGTGAATTATGCGCCTTCCTGACAACTTTATCCTCTCCTTTTAATAAGTGAATAATATAGGATGTATCTATATTTTTTAATCTAAGAAGCATATCTCCGTATTCTTCACTTGAACGGGTTTTGAAATCCAAAGTATCCGGTCCTTCCTGGTAAAAGTCATAAAGAAAACTAACCGTTTCAGGTAAAACAACCAAACGATATTTCTTATTCGATTTCCAGTCTTTTCTTATAAAAATATGATGATGATCCATTGACGCTGTAAAGGTTTCTTCTTTGTATACAGAATCCTTTACCTCATACAAACAAAAACCTTCTGATTTAAAGTTGGTTAAAGGTATCTCTGAAGAATAATAAATCGTTTGGTTTAAATCAATCTGCTGATTATTTTTTATGCTGGGAGACAAGGAAACAGAATCATCAATCCACTCATTCTTCTTGCTTACATATCTTAGCTCAATACTGTCAGTTGTCCAAATTTCATTATGAAGGGAATCCTTCTTCTTGTAGGTAATATATATAGGCAAATATTCTCTGTTATATAATGAAGAATCTGTTATCCAATATTCGATTGTGTCCTTCCTTTGATTCATTTCTTTAAAAAACCATTGTTCCTTATGAGATATGGTATCGAAAACATTTAACTTCAGGGTATCCCAAACCGGCCGGTTAAAAACAAAATTCAGTTTCATCGCCCTGGGTCTGGTTCCTGTTTTCAAATATTGCTCCCCTTTATCTTCCTGAAACATTTTGATGGCATATTCATTAACCGGATAATCATAATAGGTTTTTTCCTTTACCGTATCAATAATACGATCCTTCTTTTCTATGGAATCATTTTCAACAAAAATGGTATCTTGTTCCTCAAATAATTCTTGTTCAAAAGTAACCAGACTGTCTGTAAATCCAATCTTTTCAGTATAGTTATCATACAAATAATTATTATTCATTTCATGAAGAGCAAATAGTTTAAATGTATCTTTCCTGATATTTGAAATAAAAAATTGCCCTTTCTCATCTGTTCTTGCTACATAATCCGGGATTTTCCTGTAGGGGATAGAATCTGTAAGATCATCATAGAGCATCACGGTTACATTTTCCATGGGTTCGAGGGTGAATGCATCTTTGACAATCCCTGCTATAGCCATGGAATCTATGCAATCTCCCGTAGAAAATACATATCGGAAATTTTTAATGGGATTGTTCTCCGTAAAATCCCTGATGGCATTTCCAAAATTAAGCGTATAGGTTGTATTCCCATCTAATTTGCCCCAAAGACGAATTTCAACATCCTTTCCCTTTAGTTTAATCTCTGGCTTCTCCTCAAATGGCGGGGAGGCGATAAACTGTTTTGTCATTTCCTTAAATTGAAGGAATTCATTGAATTCTATCTCAATTTTTTCTGAGTTAAAATTTGTTGAATAATTCGGTGGCTCAGTATTAATTGGAACAGGAGGTATTGTATCCCTCGGGCCTCCTGAAGGAGCAACTACTTTAGCACATCTTGGAAAAGAAAAAGCGATCACTAATATAATCACTAAAACTACTACAATATCATATTTCCTGTTTATCATAAACTTGCTTTTACATCTACAAACATAAATGATTTTCAAATTAAATCTGTCAATTCTTTGAAGAAATTATTCTGTTTAAGTACAGAACGTGCATTAAAATTAGAAATATTCATGAAAACATGAATCAAATAGATGATATTTCCCGAATCAAATATTTTTTCTACATTTGTTGCAATTAAAAACAAAATAATATGATTTTCCACGCTGTTATCTGGAACATTGATCCTGAAATAATTGAATTAGGCCC
Organism: uncultured Bacteroidales bacterium; assembly: GCA_964633615.1. Taxonomy (GTDB): domain Bacteria; phylum Bacteroidota; class Bacteroidia; order Bacteroidales; family UBA12077; genus JAGXLC01. The sequence continues at coordinate 2,104 of CAZWHH010000088.1, forward strand.
TTTTTCGATACGTTACTATGGTGTATTATTCGCTCTTGCATTTGTTTTAGGATATTATATTATTCAAAAGATATTTAAAAATGAAGGGATATCTGTTGAAGTACTCGACAGGCTTACTCTTTATATGATCATAGGAACAGTTGTCGGTGCAAGATTAGGCCATTGCCTATTCTATGAGCCTGATTTTTACCTGAGCAACCCTTTAGAAATTTTAAAAATTTGGCGTGGTGGACTGGCAAGTCATGGAGCAGCCATTGGAATCCTTATTATGCTTTACCTGTTTGCGCGTAAAGAGAAAAAGCCTTACGTATGGATTCTCGATAGAATTGTGATTGTGGTAGCACTCGCCGGGTTTTTTATTCGTACCGGGAACCTTATGAATTCGGAGATATACGGGATCAAAACAAGTCTTCCCTGGGGTTTTGTATTTAAAATCCAGGGAGAAATACTCCCTAAGCATCCTACTCAAATTTATGAAGGGTTAGCTTACCTGGCCATATTCTTTTTACTTTATCGAATATATTTCAAAACCAAAGGAAATTTCAAACCAGGCCTTTTGTTCTCTTTATTTTTAATCTTAGTCTTTACAGCAAGATTCTTCATCGAATTTATCAAAGAAAACCAGGTGCGCTTCGAGAGTGAACTGCCCCTCAACATGGGTCAATTCCTAAGTATTCCTTTTGTTATTATTGGACTCATTCTTTTGTATTACAGTACAAGAAAAAAACCGAAAAGGCAGGAGTAACTCCAATTGACCAATTCCGCTTAACTTAGGCTAATAAACAATTAGATGCAGAATCTGTAATCATACCATAAATTTAATATATTTGATTATAGATTTTAAATATTTATAAGATGTTTATAAGAATTATTGAATTTTCCATTAAGAATAAAGCCATTATTGGTTTTCTTGTATTTGTTCTGATTGGATTTGGTATTTATTCTATCCAAAATATTCCAGTTGATGCAGTGCCGGATATTACAAATAACCAGGTACAAGTAGTTACCAGCTCTCCCTCCCTTTCTCCTCAGGAAGTTGAAAAATTCATCACTTTCCCGCTGGAAACATCTTTTGCCAATATCAAAGACGTTCAGGAAATCCGCTCCATATCCCGTTATGGTCTTTCTGTAATAACCATTGTTTTTGAAGAAAGAGTACCCATTTTAAATGCCCGCCAACGAATAAACGAACAAATTCAAATGGCTTCCGGAGACATCCCGCAGGGACTTAGAACTCCTGAAATGCTCCCCATCACGACAGGACTGGGGGAAGTTTATCAATATACACTGGAAGTTGATTCTGCCTATAAAAACGAGTATTCCCCAACCAAACTCAGAACAATTCATGACTGGATCGTAAAAAGACAATTAGCCGGAATATCAGGAATTGTAGAGATAAGCAGCTTCGGTGGATTTATCAAACAATATGAAATCTCCATCGACCCGGATGCTCTCAAAAACCTTGATCTTACCATAGAAGATGTCCGGGAAGCCTTGCAAAAAAATAACCAGAACACCGGTAGTGGTTATATCATGAAAGGGACAAATGCCTATTACATTCGTGCAGAAGGGCTGCTCTCCAGTCTGAATGAAATTGAAAACGTAGTGGTTGCTCAGAAAGAGGGAAATCCTGTTTTAGTTAAACACATTGCAGATGTAAAATTCGGGAAATCACCAAGATTTGGGGCAATGACCCAAAATGGGGAAGGCGAAGCGGTTGGTGGAATCACCCTTATGCTGAGAGGTGCCAATTCCTCAGAAGTGGTAAAAAATGTAAAAAAACGCGTTGAAAAAGTTCAGGAACGATTACCCGAAGGAGTCAAAATTGAACCTTACTTAGACAGGGCAGCTCTGGTAAAAAAAACAACGGGTACGCTAAAAACAAACCTGATAGAAGGAGGACTTATCGTAATTTTCATTTTAATCCTCCTTCTCGGGAGTTATCGCTCCGGGATAATTGTGGCATCCGTCATACCTCTCTCCCTTCTGTTCGCCATTGTCATGATGCAGATATTTGGAGTATCAGCTAATTTAATGTCTCTGGGAGCCATTGACTTTGGGATTGTAATAGATGGAGCAGTAATAATTGTGGAAGGTATTGTTTATCAACTACAAAAAAATTATCGCAACCAACAACTCAGTCAGGGCAAAATGGATGAAGAGGTGAAAAAATCAACCATATCCATTTATAAATCAGCAGCTTTCGGGATAATCATTATCCTGATTGTTTTTATTCCCATTCTTACACTAACCGGTGTGGAGGGAAGGATGTTCAGGCCGATGGCGCAAACATTCATTTTTGCCATTTTTGGGGCATTTCTGCTCTCCATGACCTATGTGCCCATGATATCTTCTTTGTTCCTTAAGAAAAAAATCAAACAGAAAAAAAATATCTCCTATCGATTTGTGAAATTTCTTAAATGGACCTATTATCCGATACTTAGGTTTTCACTTAACAACAAAGGTGTAATTATCACAGCTGGTGTTGTGGCTTTCGTAGTTAGTGTATGGTCTTTCAACAAATTGGGAGGAGAATTTATTCCTACCCTGGAAGAAGGAGACCTGGCAATGCAAATGACGATACCTGCAGGAAGCTCACTTAATCAAAGTATCAAAAACACAACACGTGCAGAAAAAATCCTCCTTAATAATTTCCCGGAAGTAAAAAAAGTAATATCAAAAATTGGGACGGCAGAGGTTCCCACCGATCCAATGCCCGTGGAGGATGCAGATATTATGATCATTCTCAAAGATAAAGACGAATGGGTCAGTGCCGATAACCGGGAAGACCTTTCCAACCTAATGAAAGAAAAGTTAAATGTCATTCCTGCTGCCTCTTTTGATTTCACCCAACCCATACAGCTGCGATTTAACGAATTGATGACAGGGGTGAAAACAGATATCGGCCTCAAAATATTCGGAGAAGATATGAATGAACTTTATAAACAAGCAAACCAGGCCAAAGAAATTATTTCAGGCATAGAGGGAGCTGCTGATATTCAGGTTGAAAAAATAACAGGACTCCCCCAATATTCGATTAAATATAATAGAAACAGGCTGGCACAATATGGCATTGATATAGCCTCTGTAAATCAAACCATTCAATCAGCTTTTGCAGGCATTAAATCAGGAGTTATATTTGAAGGAGAAAGAAAATTCGATTTGGTAATCCGGTTGGATTCTGCCCATAGAAATACCGTGGACCTGAGTAAGTTAAATGTAAGAACCTCCTCCGGAAGAACCATTCCTGTTAGTGAAGTAGCAGATGTCAACTATGAAGAAGGGCCCATACAAATTTCAAGAGACGGGGCCAAAAGAAGAGTTACCGTAGGAGTTAACGTCAGAAACAGAGATGTAGAAAGCCTTGTGGAAGAAATTGATTCTAAACTTACCAGTGGATTAAATCTTAAACCAGGATACTATATTGAGTATACCGGAGACTTTGAAAATCTGCAGACAGCGAAAAAAAGACTTTCATACGCAGTGCCCATTGCATTGTTGCTAATCCTCATATTGCTGTTTTTTACATTTAATTCTTTCAAATATGCCCTGCTGATATTTAGCGCTGTCCCACTGTCAGCCGTTGGTGGAATTGCCGCACTATGGATCAGGGGAATGCCTTTCAGTATATCGGCGGGTGTTGGATTTATTGCTCTTTTTGGAGTAGCTGTACTAAATGGAATTGTACTAATTTCATACTACAATCAACTCAAAGAGGAAGGTAAATACAACCTCGATGAAATAGTAGAAAAAGGAGCATGTAATCGCCTCCGTCCGGTATTAATGACAGCATCAACAGATATATTAGGTTTCCTGCCAATGGCCATTTCTACCTCAGCCGGTGCTGAAGTTCAAAGACCCCTGGCAACAGTGGTTATTGGAGGAATTGTAACGGCCACCATGCTGACTATGATTATGCTGCCAGTTCTCTATAAAATTTTTAACAGCGGCAGATGGAAACCAAAAATCAAACTTAATAATGCCGGAGCAACACTTCTGATCATAGGCTTTTTACTGAGCCCTGCACTCTCATTCAGCCAAAATGCTAAAGAAGATACAGTTAAAACATTGAGTTTAAAAGAATCTATTGAAATAGCAAAAAATAAAAATCACAAGATTCGAAATGCCAGGCTTCGTATCAAACAAGCAAATGCTGAGAAACAAAAAATACTGGATTTTAAACCAACTGAAATAAATTACCAGAAAGGCCAGATAAACTCTTCCCTTGTTGATCAGTACTTTGAGATAAACCAAAGCATTGGCTCACCTGTTAAATCAATTTATCAAGGCAAAAAAATTAAAGAACAAAAAAAGCTGAAGGAAATAGAGTTAAACATTATTGAAAAACAGGTTGTAAGAGATGTTAAAATAGCCTATTTCGAATGGATCTTTCTGCTGAACAAAAGAAAAATACTCCAGGAAAAATTTAAAATGATTAAGGAATTCAAGAGAATTGCCGCTTTAAAAAACGAACTGGGAGAAACCCCGCTACTGGAAAAAACAACAGCAGAGACTAAATTCTTTGAATCAAAAAATAAAATTAATCAACTCTTTAATGAATTAGCCATTGCAAGGAATGATTTAAAAACACTTCTTAACGTAGATTATATCCTTAAACCAGCAACAGATTCTCTGAAGATACATAAAATGCAATCTCATCTGACAGATTCAGGGAATTATATGTCCCCGCTTATTAAAAATCTATATAATCAAAAACTGGAGGTGTCCAAACAAGAACTGAATATAAAAAAGGCGGAGTTATTCCCCGATATCAAGGCCGGTTACTTTAATCAGGAAATTAACCATGAGTCTGGATTCGAAGGCTGGATGATCGGAATCTCTATTCCTCTCTGGTTTTTGCCACAAAAAGCAGAAATTCAAAAAGCAAAAATCAATACACAAATCATTCAAAACAATCTGAATTACCGACTTAATCAACAAGATAAAAAAATAAAAAATATTGCTCATCATCTCAATTCAATGCATGAACAAATTCTTTATTATCATAACACAGCTCTTAAGCAGGCTGATATACTGTTAGAGGCTGCTAACCAGAAATATAACAATGAAGATATTGAATATTATGAATATATGCAAAGTGTAAAAGAGGCATATGATATAAAACTGAACTACCTGAAAACAATAAAAGAATATAATCAAACAGCATCAAAACTGGAGTTTTATATAAATTAAAAAGATAAATTCATGGAAACTTTAAAGTATTTCCCAATCCTGATTCTATTTGTTTTGTTTTCCTGCAACAACACCAATAATGAAAAAAAACAGGCCAATCCCGGTACATTAGAAACCCGGGACCAACCATCCGGGAAATATATAACACTGACAAAAAACCAGGAAAATGAAGCAGATATTCAAAAGGGAACTCTTCAGAAAAAGAATGTTTCAGAGAAAATATCGTGCAATGGAATTATTAAGGTATCTCCTGCTCATATCATAACGGTAATACCTCCCGTAAAAGGCTATATAAAAGAGCTTTACCATAAAACAGGGGATTACGTAAAAAAAGGAGCCAGGCTGGCCAGATTATCTCATCCCGAATATCTGAAAATTCAGGAAGAATATTTATCAGTTAAAAGTCAGGCCGATTATTATGAACAAGAATACAAAAGGCAGGGTGAACTGGCTGTTGAGAAAGCGGCCTCAATGAAAAAGATGCAAAAGGCAAAAGCCAATTATGAAGAGTATCATGCCAAGTTTCAATCCCTGAAAATGCTATTAAAAGAACTAAACCTAAACCCGGAAAAAATAGAAAGTGGGGAACTGTCTTCGGATATTTATTTATATGCACCAATGAATGGCCATATCACGGAACTTTTCCTGAACAGAGGTAAAATATCCGATGAAAATAATCCGGTTTTCGAATTAATGAATATGGATAAAGTTATTTTAAAACTGAACGTTTACGAAAAAGACATTTCCAACTTAACTACAGGGCAACAGGTACAGTTTTCAATTGTAAAAAATCCAGACCACAAGTACAGTGCAAAAATAAAAAACATAGGAAACAAAATAGATGAACAAAAAAGAACTTTCCCGGTAATTGCCTCTATCAATAATCCAGGCAATCAATTTAAACATGGCCTCTATGTCAATGCCGATATTCTATTGACGTCTAAAGCCAAATACGTGTTGCCAAATGAAGCAATAGCCAGAATAGACGGTAAGCCCTTT
>CAZWHH010000089.1:0-5139 GCA_964633615.1 uncultured Bacteroidales bacterium
TTTTATATCAAGTTTTTAAAAGAGGATCAAATCCTGAATTCTCGACCAACGATCTGGTCCCATCTGTTAGTTCTGCGGAGATTTCGATTTTTTTCGAATATTCTTCGGCAGTTTTTCTTAAAGACTCTATTAGTTGAATAAAACTCAGATCAAGATTTTCAACATTCTTTATCTGAATTTTCAATTCATTGTAGTTTTCCAGCGCTTCCAGGAAATATTCTTTGATCTCAAGAGCTGTGTATATTGTCAACTCTTTTTTAATAACCATCCTGGCCTTCTTCTCCTTTTTATTGCCATAAGGAGTAATACTCACGTGATTGCTGTTTGTTTTCATATCTGAGTAGTTATATTAATTTATTTACTAAAACAATTCAAGTTCTCCCCCTTCTTCATCTTCCACATCCATATCCGGATCATCTCCTTCCGTAACTTTTTCATGAATGAGGAATTCTGAGTTCATGGTGTAATTCTCTTTTAAGTGCACTAAATTTTTATTTTTATCTTCTACTTCATCGTCTCCTTCTTTGAGCTTAAAGTTTATTGTATTAAGCTGGTCAATGATCTCACTAATTACCTTTTCAAAATATTTATAATATTTTATATTGCCCACTGAAGTCTGTATCTCTGAAATAATGGTTTCACTAAGTTCATTATTTTGCTGAAGTTTATCTAAAATTGTTTTTTCTATTTTATTGAGCCTGTCAATATAATTATTGATCTTCTCGGGAAGAACAACAGATTGCTGATAATTATCAGAAGAAGCACTATGAACTACATTCTTCAGCAATTCCTCCCGGTTTAATGAAAGTTTCTGAATGACAGTATTCAATAACCCGGCATTTGCTGTTAAGTCAGTAAAAAGTTGATTTATATGCGCATTTAACTGATTTTGTTTTTCATTGACTGCAACAGAACCATTTGATTTCTTATGAATTTCTTGTTTGAAATGATTTAGCTTTTCAATTTTTGAGGCGATGGATTTTTCTACTTTCATGACCTTATCCAGAATTTCCCGGATAGAATCAATATAACTTTCAAAATTCCGGTTGAAATCACAGAATTGTTTAATGCGGTCTTTTGCTTCTGTCAGGTGATTTCTTAGAGAGTCTAAAAAGACTTTTTGCTGATGGGCATCAAAAGAGGTATATTCAGTACATTTTTTAGAAACAACCGTCATATTTTCACCAATTTCTAAAAAACGCCCTGAAATTTTCTGAATGGCTTCCTGGTAATTTTTATTGGTGTGCATCAGTTGCGCAGCTTGTAAACCGGCTATATCCCGAATTCTAATAAAATATTTAGCTTTCTCATTAAGAGATGTGTTATTATCCTGATTTCTAAATTTCTCCAGTTCATCCACTAATTCTTTATGGGTTTCCTGTATATGCTGCATTTTTTGCTTGATAATATCCTGGTATTGTAAATTGGTAATAATACTGCTGATACTCTGAGAAGTTTCGTCTGTTCGCTTTTTGATCTCGGGAATATGTTCCTGTGCATTCTGGTAATGTGTTGAATAGAAAGACAATTCTTCTTTCAATCTATCCAGTACCTCCGCAATTTTAAGTTCATCATATCGTACCTTATCTGCATCGGAGTCCTCTTTTATAATTCTTTTCAGATTTGCAAACAATTTTTCCAAAAAAGATAATTCTTCTTTAATAGACTGGGCTATTTCTACCACCGTTTCCTTATTGTCATCGCTTTCATTCTGTTTATCAAACTTCAGATTAGTCTCCAGAAAAATCAAACTGGTGAGATTTTGCTTAAAATTTTTAATTGGGAAAAATGAATGCCTGATCCCCGAGAGCACATTATTGATAATATCCCTGGTAATCTCAAGATGGTAATCCAGCAATTTACTTTTTGCGTCAAGCGTTTCATAAAACTTTTCAATGTCCTTTAAAAATCCGTTGTTTTCATTACTGGCAATAAAATCAAACAGAGAAGATGCATTTTCGGATATTTGGTTTGCCACATTATAAAAATGTTTAAAATCTCTGTTCAAATTATAAAAATCTTCAGAAGAAGTTCCATGAAGAGATAAAATTTTATCATCAATATCGGCAAATATATTAGATACTTCCTGCACCGAATAAGTTTCTAACAGGTTTTGCAGCTTTATTTTATTTTCATCATTGGTATCCATAATCTAAATTTAATCATTCAACACATTATTAATTTTAAACAGGAATTCAGGGATATCAATTGGCTTTTCAATAACATCACTGGCGCCTAAACCTTTTGCTCTTTTTTTATTCTCTTCATTAGCATAGGCGGTAACTACTATTACAGGTATATGCAATTCACTGGAACCATCTTCCATTTTACTGAGAAACATAAACCCGTCTTCATTAGGCATCAGCAAATCAAGTAAAATCAAATCCGGCTGTGCCTTTTTAAATATTGAGTAAGCTTCTTTTGCACTTCCTGCCAACTCAACTGCATAATCAGCATCTTCCAAAACAGCCTTTAAAAGAATAAGATTTGTTTCGCTATCATCAATTACTAAAATGGTTTTTCGGCTTAAATTTTTCATCTGGTATTCAATTTTTAATTTCAGATGTTGATAACAAGTAAAAAACAAAGCTTGTCTCGTGTCTATTAAGTAATATTTTTTTACTTGTCCGGATCATATTTATTATTTATCAATTATCTTTATTATATTGCAGTCTAAGAGTCCAAATAATTCTAATACAAATGTACGCAAAAGAGATACTATGATACAAGGAATTGGCATTGATATGAATTACTAAATAAAGGTGATTTATATTCATTTGTTAAGTTGATCCAAATCATTACAAAGCCATAACACACTAACAAACAATAATTTAAAAGACCAAAATGATAGGTAAAGAAAAGCGCTTTACAGAAAAACTGGATAAAGAACAAAATGATCTGATGATCCCCTTTAAGGATCTATTGAATGAAGATGAAATCAGAATAATCAAAGATAATAGCAATGTTGTATTTTATAAAGGGCAAGATGTCATTTTCAAACAGAATACCCGTACCTCTCATGTAATGTTTATCAAATCCGGGTTGGTTAAAATTTTCTCGGAGAAAAAAAATCAAAGAACCAAGATTTTAAAATTAGGCACCCCACATGAATATCTCGGGTTAAACTCAGTTCTTGGTGAAGAAACATTTAGCAATTCAGCTGTTGCTGTAGAAGATACCGAAATTTTCATTATTGATTTTAATATATTTGAACAAATTATGCGAAACAATGGGGAATTTGCTTATGCCCTTGTAAAACATATAACTTCCATAAACCTTAAGCTTTTCTCCCGCCTGATAAGTCAATCACAAAAACAATTGCCAGGCAGAATTGCAGATATTATCCTTTACTTCTCAGATAGAATCTATCATTCAGAAGAATTTTCCTTCCCTTTATCAAGAATTGAATTAGCAGAATTGGCAAGTACCACCAAAGAAAGTTTAATCAGGACATTAACAGAATTTAAAAATGATAAAATAATAAAGCTGGATGGAAGAAGAGTTCATATTATCAGTAAAGACATTGTAAAAACACTCAGCAGAATTGGATAATACAGATAAACCCAAATAGTTTAATGCATCTTTTTTTCTCAGAAAATTTCTAAATAGGGTTTAAAAACATTTCACTGTCAAAATCTTTAACGAAATAATTAGATATATTCAAATGGATCAAAAAAAAATTTCTTTCCTTGTGGTTGATGATATCATTATGAATCGGATCTTACTAAAAGAGATCATTGCTGACTACGCGGAAAATATAATTGAGGCATGTAACGGGAAAGAAGCTTTAGAAAAGTTAGAAAACAATAAAATAGATGTTGTGTTGATGGATATTGAAATGCCCGTTATGAACGGAGTAGAAACGACACGGTATATTCGTGGTCAATTAGATTATCCAAATAATAAAGTAATCATTATTGCCTTAACGGCACACAACCCTCATGATTTCTTCACGGATTATAACAATGCAGGTTTTAATGAGCTATTAACCAAGCCCTATTCCTTTGAAAAAATAATGAATATTTTGCAGGCGGTTGATATTATAAAAAAAGATTAAGCAATGAAGCCACTGGAATCAAAAAAGGGTGCATTATATTGAAAAAATGCACCCTTCGGAAAGATATGATGGTCTCTATTCAAAAACGATTACCGCTTTGGGCTCAAGTACCTGAAATGTAAAAGATTCTGTAAAATAAAGCTGAACTTCTTTGTCTGTATGAGACTCATAACCAATGGAAAGATCTTGTCCAATGGTTAATTCAAAATCACCTCCCCGCGCTGAAACAAGATAAGCTTCATTTATATTCGGATTAAGAATGATGTTACCTCCTAATAGATCTTCAATCTGTTTATTTAAAGGATAACCCTTTGTACTTGCAAAAGTTTTTTTCCATTTATCAATTCCTGTAATTAAGTGATAAGGACCTTCTATAGAATTACTTTTCAGAATTCCAACTGCTTCAGCAAGCTTTTCTATAATTTTGTTGCTATCAGCAGGATATTGCATTTTTTTATGATCTGAAGAGTTGACCAAACCGCTGACACATCCTTTCTCAAAGCCCTTATAAATAGCATCTTCTTCAAATTCAGCTATCTTTTTGGCTGCTTTTTCCAGTGGTTCCAGATCTACATCTTTAGCACCGCGGATGGCATTATCCAATTCCCAAATATTCAATTTAAAACTGATTCTGGATTCAGTCAAAGGCTGATAAGTATTTATGCCATAGTGAACATCACCTTTTTTTTGACCCGTGGGAATATCAAGACGGCCCAGGGAAAAGCCTCCAAATGACCACCCATTTGGTCCAACGACATCGGCGAACTTTCTGGCAGTTAGATTATTTGTAAAAATTTCTTTTGCCTGCTCATTAATTTCATTCCATCCTTCTTGAGTGATGGGAGCTAATTCTTGACGTAAAATATTCATATCACCTCCTTTTATTAAATTTTTCCTATTCCTAAATCTTTATTAGACTGATTATTACCTTCATCCTCCTCCTCATGATCATCATGATGCTCATCCACAATGTTTCCTTCTTTAAACAACCAATTTCTTAATTCCTCATCCCATACCGGGTTATTTCTTCTAAGCCATTCAAGGGCCATACAAGCATGTTCAATCTCTTCATCACGATTGTG
>CAZWHH010000089.1:5239-8255 GCA_964633615.1 uncultured Bacteroidales bacterium
AATTGATATTGAGAATGACACAAATCAGGTTGATAAGCATTCATACATGACACGAAATCATCCCCAAATTTATAAATTAAATTAAAAAAATAGTATCCTACATCATAACCATGAAACACATAATTGGATGGTTCTCCTTTAAATTTGTCCCGGTATTTCTTAATAACCCTTTTCACCATAATATCCTTATAATTCACATAAAAAGGGGTAAACAAAGATAACTGGAGATTATAAAAGTATTCCACCTCCATGTTTCTATATTCCAACCATTTGGAATAACCAAATAACTTAATCTTATAATCTTTTTTAGATAATGTATTTAAATTTGTTACCACATCAGTAACAAAAGCTTCATCTCTGGATGGAACAATTACAATATTTTGCTCCTTTCTTTTGATTGCTTGTTCCAAATAATAGATGCTGTCCTTAAATGCAACTTCTTTAAATCGAATATCAGCAATTGAAGTATCTTTTGAAATGTACGAAAAAACCTTGTTTTTAAACGACTGAATGTCATTATAATACAAACTATCCCCGGTATGAACCAACACCATATTATAATCGCTGTAGTTTGAGATATATGAAGCAAACTTTTCTAACTGGGCATCTCTTGAAGGTTGTATTTGAATAATATATGGATTATTCTTAAGCTGTGGCGTTACTTTTGAAAAAGGTGAAATTATGTGAATTTCATTTTCCCTGGCATACTGAGCAACAATTCTGAAGTTCTCTTTATATACCGGTCCTATAAATAAATCCATATCACTCAAATTGTTATCATAAAGAATACTTCTTACCTGGAAAGTATCTCTCCTGGTATCATAAACATGCATCTTTACAGATATGCCTGATTTTTTGAGTGAGTCAAGGGCTAATAATATGCCTTCATAAAATTCTATAAAATTCTCAGATGATGGATAAATATAGTAGGGAGACCGGGAAACTTTTTTATAGTTTTTTTCTCCATTTTTATTCACCTCAGAGCTGTCAATATAGAACTTTTCGGCATTCTTCTCTAAATAAAACGGAAGAAACAAGGCCACGTGAATGGTTTTATTTTTATATAGTCCGGAGGTATCGCATTCGGTTAAAAACCTATCATTTCTCCCGGAATAAGTAGATGCTGAGTCAATCAGATTTTTCAAATCTCCTTCTTCCCTCCTGGCAAAAACTTGTGATTCCTCTTGTTTGGTTTGAGCCGGAACCTTTATGACAGAGCCGTATTGCAATTCTTTTTCGTACAAATAAGGATTGCATTTCTTGATTTTTTGAATGCTTACTTCGTATTTTTTAGATATGGAATAGAGCGTTTCTTTCTTTTCAACTTCATGATAAATAAAATTCTCATCCTTTGCAATTCGTGGAGTTTGTTTCGTTGTATCTTTTTTTGATACAATCTTCTTCTCGGTTTTTTCTGTCTTTATCGGTCTTCTTTTCTTTCCAGCACGGGGAATCTTAATGGTTTGCCTTGCTTTGAGCTCTTCCTCCATTAAAACAGGATTGTATTCTTTAATAGCCTTTTGTGAGACCTTATATCTCTTTGATAAAGAATAAAGGGTTTCTCCTTTTTTCACCTTATGGTAAGTATATTTGTCCCTGCTTTTATCGGGTTCTTTTTTAATATCTTTCTTTGAAAATGGTATTTTCAGGGCCTGACCCGGGCGAAGTCCGAGCAAAATATTCGGGTTTTCCTTAGCTATCTGTTTTTGTGAAACATTATAGGCTTTGGCAATAGAAAACAAAGTATGGCCTTTTTCTACAACATGTATATAATAAAGTTCTCCACCAATGATTACTTTATTCTCAGATCTTTCAATCACAAGAGTATCTTCTTGTCCATAAGAAACGGGAAGGGACAAACCGAAAAAAATTAATAAAATGCCAAGCTTATAGATTTTGTTCACTTTTTTAATTGGTTGATTACCCTACAAAAGTAATAAAGAGTAAAGCAAAAAAGAAGAAAAAAAAGTTAAATAATATAAAATACCTGCAGTTTTTCTATCTGCAGGTATTCCATACAAAACTCCTTTGAAAATTCAAAAGTTCCTTCAGATTACTAATTTTCTTTCAGGACATTTTCATCATATTCAAGTTCAAAACGTAATTTATGTTTTGATTCTTCTTGTGCCAGAGAAAGAAAAAGTTGTTTCATCTCCTCATTGTTGGCTTTTTCAGAAAGATCCATATAAAGCCTGAAGGCTGCTTTTTCTTTATTCATAGCCAGTACCAATGCATCTTGATAATCTAAATCAGGCGATGGTTCTACATGAACCATATAGTCACTTACTTTAAGGTCCTCAACTTGTTTTTTTTCAAGATGGTATGAGCCTTCTTCTTTCAATTTCCGGATTTTTGCTTTATGGCCGATCTCTTCCTGGGCAAATTGATTAAAAATCTGCTGCATCTCCTCATTTTTGGAATGAGCGGCCAATTCATTATAAAAGTCTACAGCTTCCTGCTCGGAATTCATAGCAAAATCCAATATATCATCAACTGTTTGAAATTCTTTCATAGTATTTATCATTTTAATTGCAAGATAGAATTAATTTTGAACATGAGCAAATTCTTTTTCTTTCTTTAAAAAAGCACTTTCAAATTTGTCGTCAAACCTCTTTAGAATAATATCACACCCGTGATTAAAAATTCGTGTTTCTTCGCTGTCCTCATCAGTATATTCAAATTTATATTCCAAAGCAACATTCTCCGGCAGCAACTTAATTGCTTCCTTTCGAACATCATCAACACTATTTAAACCATTTTTTATGTTTAACAATGTCATTATATCAATAATTTGTTGATAACCCTCTTTTTCAATTTTACTTTCCAGTTGTTTATCAAACTGCTGAATATACCGTTGAGTATTGGTGAAAGTTCCTGAAGTTTCCAGGGGGAAAGTGGCAGGGAGAATTAAATCTGCTTCTTTGGCTGTTTCTGTCATGAAGTAATCCTGGACCATAACAAATTCTGCATCACTAAGCCATTTAGTTATTTTCTCCTTATCAATAGCGCAACCCAA
>CAZWHH010000090.1:0-8101 GCA_964633615.1 uncultured Bacteroidales bacterium
GTGAATCACCCATACCAATTTCATCTTCAGCACAGATCATTCCCTCGGATACCTCGCCGCGAATTTTTGTCTTTTTTATTTTAAAGCCCTCTTCATCTGGAAATAATGTAGTACCTACAGGTGCCACAACCACCTTTTGCCCTTCAGCCACATTCGGAGCTCCACAGACAATTGGTAATTCACCTTTGCTTCCTGTATTGACAGTGGTTACGCTTAACTTGTCAGCATCAGGATGTTTTTTACAACTGGTTACTTCACCAATCACGAGCCCTTCTAATCCTCCCTTAACAGTTTCATACTGAGTAATTCCTTCTACTTCAAGTCCGGTATCGGTGAGTATCTCAGCAATCTGCTCTGGTGAAAGATCAGTATTCACATATTCTTTTAGCCAATTATAAGATATTTTCATTTGAATTCTGGTTTAGCAATACATTCTCATTTCCGAAGAACAAAAATATAAATAAAGAACGAAATATCCATGATTCCCGTTTCAATTAATTAATTCGTGGAAAAATGAGGGAGTTTCAAATTGAATGACAGTAATAAATAAAAAATGTAAAGTTCCTGTCTGTTCCCATTTCTCTCTGTAAAATATTCTTGTTATTTTTAGCATATTGTATAATATTCAAGTAAATCATAGTTTATTTGTCCGAATAAGCAACAGGAGTGTTGTAAAATCCAACAGGAGGGGACTATGGGATGTTTGTAAAATATTGTATATTAAAGCATTAACATTCATGGCACTTGATTTGATTATTGGTAAATAAAAAAAGATTATGTTAAAGAATTTTTTTAAAACAGCCATCAGAAGAATAATCCGCAACCGTTCAATCAGTATTATCAATATTCTTGGTCTTTCTTTGGGGTTGGCGGCCACATTTATAATTATGTTATATATATTTCATGAATTGAGTTATGACAGGTATCACGAAAAAAACGATCGGATCTACCGGGTTATTCAGGAAGATAAATTAAACAACATGCACCTGGCAAGGGTTCCTTTTCCATTGGGAGGGATACTCAAGGAAGAATATCCGGAAATTAAGGAAACTGCAAGGATATTTAATCTTTTCAGGACTGAGGTTGAAAAGAACACACATTTTATCAGGGAAGATCATTTTTTCTGTGCAGAAAACAGTTTATTTGATATCCTGACTATACCTATTATTAAAGGGAATTCTGATAATTTAACCAATCATCCCAATGATGTTGCTTTATCAGAAGCGATGGCTCTAAAATACTTCGGTAGCACAGATATTTTGGGAAAGAAATTAAACATCAGAATTTTGGGAGAAGAAAAAACGCTTCATGTTTCTGGTGTGTTTGAAGATTTTCCTGAAAATTCCACTTTCAGAGCCAATTTTATTGCTTCGATGAAATTAGGAGAAAAGCAGTTGCCTGCATTACTGAATGCATTTACCAATAATAAATTTACCTATGAATACTATCAAAACCATAAATGGGAATTTCCTTTTTTAATCACTTATTTGTTAACCAACTCTCAATTTGAACAGGATAAGTTTGAATCAGAATTGAGGTCACTGGAAAAGAAATATCCGGACCATCCTGAAAATACAAGTTATCACCTTCAGAAGATGAAGGATATCTATTTTCATTCTGATCATATTACAGTTTCCGGATTCACAAAAGCCGGTGATATTTCAGATATTTATATATTTATTTTAGTAGGTTTTTTAATTCTTTTAATAGCTTGTATCAATTATATTTTATTAAGCACATCGCAGGCACTGGAGAGATCATCCGAGATTGGTATTCGAAAGATTACCGGCGCCACTCACAAGGATTTGAACAGGCAGGTTTTAACAGAATCTTTCATTGTTTCGGTAATTGCTTTCGGACTTTCTCTCATTATTATTGAACAGTTCAGGCCTTTTATCATTCAAATCATGGGGAAGGACTTTCTGAATTACGAATTGAATTTAAAAATTTTAACAGGGTTTGGATTTGTATTGTTTTTGGTTACTTATATTCCCGGGTTATTCACAGTTCACTTTTTTAGTAAGATTAGACCTGTTGCTGCTTTAAATAATGATAGTACACCTGGTTTTAAAAAAAATACTTTCAAAAAAATTCTTATAACCATACAATTTGTAATTTTTCTGTCATTGGTAAGTATTTCTCTGGGAATTTACAAGCAAATTCAATATTCTAAAGAGTATAATTTGGGTTTTGAACCAGACCATGTACTGACTTTTTCCATAGGGAATAAACCCTCTCTAAAAAATAGTTACAAGGCTCTTAAGGAGGAGTTACTGAAACATAAAGATATTTCCCGGGTAAGCGCAGGCATGTGGGTTCCCCCAACCAGTAGCAGGATGAACGTTTCACTCACCCCGGAGGATCCTTCAGGTGATAACATAAATGTTGAAGCCCTTTATGTTGATAAAGATTTCCTTGAAACACTTAATATTTCATTAGTACAAGGGAAAAGACTAAGTGAATTTCAAAATAATTTTCAGCGAAAAGTTTTAATAAATGAAACGGCTGTCAAAGCCCTGGGTTATGATGACCCCCTCGGGGAAAATACCGGGATGGGTGAGATTGTAGGAATAATCCAGGATTTTCATTATCATTCCTTCAGGGAGAAAATTCCTCCTATGATGCTGGTAGGCGGAGAGAATATGGTAAATGAAGTATTGGTAAAAACATCCGGAGAGAATATTGAATCTGTAAAAAAATTTATAAATGATAAGTTTGACAGATTTTCGGGATCGAAAAATATAGCCCTGTCCTTTTTAAACGAGCATTTCCAAACATTATACAAAAAAGACAGGGTAATGGCTTTAATGATATCTTTTTTTGCCGGGATCGCGATTTTAATAGCTTTAATGGGGTTGGTCGGTTTGACAATCTTTACTTTAAAAAAGCGTACAAAGGAAATTGCAATCAGAAAAGTGAACGGTGCCACTGTGAGTAATATTTTAAGACTTATTTCCGCCGGATATGTGAAGTTGATCTTTATCGCATTTTTAATAGCAGTACCCATCTCATACTCTTTTTTGCAAAACTGGCTGGGAGATTTTGCTTATAAGACAAGTATTTCCTGGTTTCTTTTTGCAATTCCCCTGGCATTGGGTTTAATGATAACTATGGTGACAGTAAGTTTTCAGTCATATCGCGCAGCATCGAAGAACCCTGTAGAGTCTTTACGATATGAATAGAAAGGGGAGTCAATAATAATAAATCATTATCTTTCAGTATAATAAAGATTATGAATCATTTTTAGAATATAAAATAAGTAAAGAGACCATTATGTTAAGACAATTTTTAAAACTTATTTACACCAGAAATTTTAAAAAGAATAAGTTACATACGATCCTCAATATTTTTGGATTAGCCACCGGATTGATGGCTTTTATTCTGATCATGACTTTTATTCAGAATGAAAAAAGCTATGATAAATTTCATTCGAATTACCATGATATATATCGGGTTATAACCGGGAAAGGGGAGGATGTTCATGGAGGCACTCCTGCCCAATTGGCTCCAATATTATCGGAAAAAGTTCCTGATATACAAAACGTTGTAAGGGTTGAAGAGAAGGAAAATTTAATAGTTTCTCATCACCAAAAGAAATTTTTTGAAGAAAACCTGATTTTTTCAGAAAACAGTTTGTTTCAAATTTTTGATTTCAATATACTGCAGGGAGAGAAACAAAAACCCTTAGAAGCACCTACAGATCTTGTCATCACGGAGAGTATGGCTAAAAAATATTTTGGTAATCAAAATCCGGTAGGAAAAACGTTGAAATTATTAAAAGCACAGAAAGATTTTATCATACGAGCAGTTGCCGAAGATCCACCTTCCAAATCCACCATTCAATTCAAGTTCATTTTACCCTTTAGTCATTATGAAAAAAATGCGAAATGGGGAATGTTTAACTACACTACATATCTTTTGACCCATCATGAAAAGATAGAGGAAACAACGGAGAAGGTTCAGCAGATTGTTGTAGAAAGAGAAGGGAATGAATCTGTAAAACTTCATTACCTGCAGCTTCAACCTCTAAAAGATTTACGTTTTGAACCCGTAAGGGGAAATCCATTTAATACGATCCAGAGAAAATATCTGTATATCTCTTTTTTTGCCGCTTTATTTATTTTGTTGTTGGCTTCAATCAATTATACGAATCTTGCTTCCGCCATTTCTATTCGCCGTTCAAAAGAAGTGGCTCTGAAGAAAATTTCAGGCAGCACAAGGCACAGGATTATTTTTGAGGTATTAATTGAATCGGTTATCTTATCGATTATCGCTTTATTGATTGCTTTGATTTTGGTTGAATTAATAAGGCCTTTATTCTGTCAATTAATTGATAAACCATTGATATTTGATTATAGTCAAATTCCCTTTTACTTAGTGATTTCAATATTGGTTGGTCTCGTAGCTGGCATATATCCTGCTTTTTATACTTCCGGTTTTAATATTATGGGGTTGCTGAAAGAGACCTTTTTTAAAGGAAGAAAAGCTGCTACATTCAGAAATGTCCTTGTTCTTATACAGTTTGGAATTACAAGTTTCCTGCTGATTTGTGCACTGACCTATAATAAGCAACTGAACTATTTGAGTGAAAAGGATAAAGGAATGAGGGTTAAAGATATTTATAATCTTAAAGTTCATTGGCAGGGAGTAAAGGTAGGAGAACTAAAGGAAGAGCTAAAAAACGATCCCCGTGTTGAAAATGTGACTACAACCTCCTATGCTGCTGGTCATGTAAGATGGAATCAATCTGCTTTCTGGAAGGGAATGACCAGGGATGAACAGATAAACATGTATGTTCTTGCGGTGGATAAAGATTTTTTTGAAACCCTGAATATTAAAATGATTGAGGGTACGGATCAATTTACCCAACTTAAACGAAAGGATAAAAGATTATACCTGCTTAACAGATCTGCCAAAGATTATATTGGTTGGGACCGTGCCGGGGGCAAAGCATTTTCCGTAATGGGAAATCCTAATAAGGGTGAAGTGGTTGGTGTTACAGATGATTTTAATTACAGGTCGTTGTATCACAAAGTAGAGCCTGCTGCATTCATTCTTTCCCAATCAGCAATCCCTAAAAATATGTTAATCAGGGTTAAACCAGGTTATGCTTCACAGGTAAGAGAGCTGGTTTTAAAAAAATGGGAAACTTTTGCCCCGGCAAATGCTCCTTTTTTATATACTTCATTTGAACAGGATTTTAATAATCTGTATGGAAATGAGCGAAAGACTAAGAGAATCATAATTTCTTTTACAGTCATAGGATTGATTATTTCATTTTTAGGATTGATGGGACTGTCCACTCATATTTCTTTGCAGCGTACCAAAGAAATTGGCATAAGAAAAGTATTGGGTGCATCAGAAGAAAATGTGGTAAAGTTGCTTGTTCAATCATTTTTGAAATGGGTTGTGGTGGCATTTATAATAGCAAGTCCCCTGGCTTATTTAACCCTTGAAAAGTGGTTGCAAAATTTTGCTTATCATTCGGGCATTGGTTGGGATGTGTTTTTTATAACAGGACTTTTTTCACTGAGTATAGGATTTTTAAGTGTCTTTTTTCAGTCTTACAAAGCAGCAATCACCAACCCGGTAAATTCGCTCAGAAATGATTAGAATGATCTCCTGTAAAGGAAAGCTTTGTTTAAGTTACAAACAGTGAATATAAAGACAGGTAAAGAAAATTGGTTTTTATTTATTTACTCTTTTATTACTTTAAATATGCCGCTTTCATTCTTTTCGTTTACCAGTCGTATGAGATAAATTCCCGGACTGAGATTTTCCATATTTACATTGACAGACCTGCTGCTTGTTGAATTTTTAATGGTCTTAACCGTTTGTCCGAGCATATTCATTATTTGTAACTTCCGGATATTTCCCTTGTATTGAACAAATAAATTATTGTTGACCGGGTTTGGATAGTATTTGATTTCTTCTTTGCCTATTTCATGGATATTAGTGGCTGGATCGTAGAAGTTAGCTACTAAGTTAATGTCAGAATCCACCTCAAAGGTATAGATAGAGTCTGATGAAACCTTATTGCCATTGACTGTCCATTTACTAAATCTGTAATTATTGTTGGGCATTGCTTCAACAGTAGCAGTGTCACCAATTTGAAAAACGCCACCCCCTGAAACAGTTCCATAGGTGGAGGGGTATGCTTCCACATGAACTCTCTTGCCCGGTGTAAAGTGGGCCACAAACTGAGTATCGCTTTTAAGAATAAAAGTATAGCTTGAGTCTGTTGAAATGATTTCGCCGTTGGAAGTCCAGTGTTCAAAAGCATGAATACTGTCTGAAACGGCAGTTATCGTGATGTCATTTCCTGAATTATATGTTGTATCGCCTGTTGTATATCCTGCAGTATCCGGATCGGCTGTAAGCGAAACATCAAAAGTCTCTATATCGCCATTGACATCTGTTCGGATAAAATAAACGTTATGAT
Organism: uncultured Bacteroidales bacterium; assembly: GCA_964633615.1. Classification (GTDB taxonomy): domain Bacteria; phylum Bacteroidota; class Bacteroidia; order Bacteroidales; family UBA12077; genus JAGXLC01. The sequence goes on from CAZWHH010000090.1 coordinate 6,443, forward strand.
TGAGAATGCCTGATTTACTGGTATATCCTGAAATAGCATACCCATTATCTGAGGTTTCTGTTACAGAGTATGCGTAGTCGAAATCCTCATCTCCGAATGTTTTTGTCCAGAGAGTATCTCCTGCGGAATTGGTTTTTATCAGATAGACATCCATTTTGCCATTTCCAAAACTATTGGTTTTTCCTGTTATTATATAACCTCCATCATTGGTTTGTGAAACAGACCTGGCCACATCTTGTTTTTCTCCACCGTATGTTTTTGTCCATAAGGTATCTCCATTACTGTCTGTTTTTACAAGAAAAATATCAATCCCTTCTGCTCCAAAGCTTTCGGTGATTCCTCCCAGAATATATCCTCCATCAGTAGTTTGTTGGGCCGAGTATGCAATATCAAAGCCAGAACCGCCATAGCGTTTTGTCCATGATGTATCCCCTGCTGCATCAGTTTTCATGAGGAACATATCGCCCGCTCCTTTAGTGCTTTTTTTATTTTCGACAAAAACAGAATCACTTTCTGTATATCCGGCAGCAAAGTATCCTCCATCAATAGTTTGTTTTACAGAATATACTTCTTCATAGCTGGTACCGCCATATATTTTAGTCCATAAGGTATCCCCGTTATGGTCTGTTTTTATCAGGTAAATATCTTTAAGCCCGGTGCCAAAGCTTTCTGTATAGCCTCCAATAATAAAACCTCCGTCATCAGATTGACTTACTGTAAAGCCTTCTTCATAATCATCTCCTCCGTAAGCCCTTGTCCATAGGGTATCTCCATTTTGATCTGTTCTGATGAGGTATACATCATATCCTGTAGAGTCCGTTTTTTCTGTATATCCTGTAATAACAAATCCACTATCTGCTGTTTCCTGAACGTCATAACCATAATCATGCATTGCTTCTCCATAAGTTTGGGTCCATAGAGTATCACCATCGGCATTTATTTTCAGCAAATAGACATCCTCACTGCCTGATCCATAACTTACAGTCCAACCGCCAATAATGTAGTTTCCATCTGATATCTGTTTTACCGATTTGCCTTCTTCAAAATTAAAGCCACCATAAGTGCGTTCGAAGGTTGTTTGAGCTTGTGTGGCAGAGTACAGAAAGGTTATTATTAAGATGCTTACAATTCTTTTCATTTGGATAAATATTTTTTAAGAAATTTCGATGCAGTCTGCAAAGAAAAAACATTTTTAGTTCACATCAAAACTATAAAAACTATAATGATTTACAAAGCAGGCTAAATAATTAGTAATAAATTGCTTAAAAATTCAGGTTTATTCAGGATTTTTATTTTCAGAATTTTTTTCCTGAACAGGTTTATTTGAGTTTTCATCCTTCTCCTTTTTCTCTTCTTTACTTTGTTTTTCTTTTTCTTCGGCTTCGGACCTTTTTTCTTCGCCCTGCAGTATTTGTTTTACTTCTCTGTAATGTTTCATGAATCGGGAGAAACTTGTAGAAGTTGATAAGATATAGCGATACTCTACATTTCCTAAAAAGCTTTTTCTGATGGTTCGTTTTCTTTTCGGAATATCTTCAACAACTTTTATAAAATCTTTATTGTTAGAATGGGTTCTTAGCATTCCCCTGAAATAATAGAAATAATAAAATCTTTCTTCATCCAGTTTAAGATATATATAAATTTTGTCACCATAAGTTT
>CAZWHH010000091.1:0-7995 GCA_964633615.1 uncultured Bacteroidales bacterium
TGCACGCATCCCCTGGATAGGGAAAACTTTCACCGGTTTTCTCGGTTTTTTTCTCTATAAAAACAAGGTGATCACTTTTGCCACTTATACAGGCGCACGCCTGGTAAAACTGGAAAACGAGAAAAATAAAGTGAGTATAGAAATACAGGGGAAAAAGCACCGACTCCTGCTGGAAGGACAAAACGACAGCAATGGACCTTTAAAAGCACCCATGCTGGGCAAGATGGACCGTGTGATCCATGAAAGTATTAATGCAGAAATTGATATCAAAGTTATTTCCCTCGACGGGGAAACCCTTTTCGAGGGTACCGGAAAAAATGCCGGGTTTGAAATGGTTGGTAATCTGGATATACTCAAACCCTGATAATAAAAAAAATTAAGTAAACAAGAAGGATGATAAAAAGGTATCCTGGTACCCCGTATAATTGTCCGGTTATTTTTTAACATATCTACATAAATTTTGTAGACATTTTTTAGGACGGGACAAGTTGTTAACGTAATGATACGAAATAATGGAATAGTTTGAAATTTGTTTTTAGGATAAGATATCTGACCCCTATACAAAATAAAAAAACGCAACCTTTTATAAATCAAAGGATTGCGTTTTTACTTTGCGGTCCGGACGAGACTCGAACTCGCGACCTCCTGCGTGACAGGCAGGCATTCTAACCAAACTGAACTACCGGACCAAAAATTATATTTAAAGAACTATTATACTCGAACTCGCGACCTTCCCGTTTACAAACGGGACATTCTAACCAAACTGAACTACCGGATCGTTTATTTCTATTTAGAACGTTGTTTTGATAGCGATTGCAAAAATAGCATCTATTTTTAATTCCCCAAAACATTTTACATTTTTTTTATCCTTTTTAATGAAATTTTTTCTGATTTATTTATATGCTTGCTTTATTTGTTGTATGTCAATACTTTATGGGAATATTTTACTGTAAAAAAAGCATCAAATTTTTTTGATTTTTAACAAGTTCCCTTTAAATTGACATGGTTTTTAAATTATTTCAGAACTTTTATATTATTCATTATGGCTAAAACAGAACCTTTTGATCAGCATTTTGAGGATTATGAAAAATGGTTTGACCTGAATAAATATGCGTATGAATCTGAAATAAAAGCGCTTATGCATTTTATTCCAGCTAAAGGGCAGGGACTTGAAATTGGAATTGGAAGTGGTTTGTTTGCACAGCCGCTTGGTATTACCCGGGGCATTGAACCTTCTTTTCAGATGCGGCGCCTGGCTAAAGAACGCGGACTGGATGTGAAAGATGGCATTGCAGAAAATGTCCCCCTTGAAGACAGTGCATACGACTATGTCTTGATGGTTACAACTATTTGCTTTGTGGAAGACATTGAACAATCTCTGAAAGAGGTCATGCGTATTTTAAAAAGCGGAGGCCGGGTAATCATTGGTTATGTAGACAAAGAAAGCTGGATTGGTAAAGCTTACCAGGCGAACAAACAATTTAGTACGTTTTATAAAGAAGCCCGCTTTTACAGCTCAGAGGAGATCAATCAACGTTTAAAGTATGCAGGTTTCAAAAATATAGATTTTGTGCAAACTCTTTTTGGAGAACTTAAAATGATTGATGAAGTTCAGGATTTCAGGAAAGGTTTCGGAGACGGAAGTTTTGTCGTTGTGAAAGGGGAGAAAAATTAGATATTGTTCTATTGTTAAAAGACCTGTGTGGTCTAAGATTGAAATTACTTTCTCCTGTCAACTATTTAGTATGATTTTCGTGGCTAAAGATATGAGCCACTCAGGAATGGAGCACAGCTTGAATCCACGCCATAAATGACATGGTTAGTCAATTATCTGTCGCCTGGTTAATTTGCGTTTTCATAAAATATTTGAAGGAAATAGTCATTTGAATACCAGTTATATATTCTTTTCTCTTGTATAAAACCCAGGTAGAATGAGTAAGAAATGTCACCTGATTTTATCCAAAAATTTCTTTATTAAGACTAAATTTAATTATTTTTGTGTTTTAAACATATGTTCATAATAAAAAACTGCTATGGAAAACATTGCATTCGGACCTGTGCCTTCTCGCAGACTTGGCCGGAGTATAGGGATTAACAATATTCCCCCCAAAATTTGTTCCTATGCTTGTATTTATTGCCAGTTAGGACGGGCCATTAACATGGATTTTCAGCGTAAAGAACACTACAAGCCGGAGGAACTGATTAAGGCTGTAAAAGAAAAGATTGCCGTAGCCGAGAGAAAAGGGGATCCTGTTGATTATCTCACTTTTGTGCCTGACGGTGAGCCCACTCTCGATATTCACCTTATGGAGGAAGTAGATGCTTTAAAAGAGCTGGGATATCCGCTCGCTATTATTACCAACAGTTCTCTGATGGATGATCCCTCAGTGAGGGAGGTTTTAAAAAAAATTGATCTTGTATCTGTTAAGGTAGATGCCACAGACCATGATACCTGGAAGAAAATAAACAGGCCCCATAAAAATTTAAATCTGGATTCAATTTTGAAAGGATTAGAAGCTTTTTCCAAAGAACATGATGGGAATCTGATTACTGAAACCATGCTGATTGACCAGGTAAACGATTCTGAAGTAATACTGGAATCTACTGCAAAGTTTATCGATACACTGAAACCTGATACATCCTACATTTCAATCCCAACGCGGCCACCAGCACGGAAATCCGTAAAACCGGCTAAAGAGAAGCAGGTGAACAAAGCCTTTCAGATTTTTTCAGAATATATCGACCATGTGGAGTATCTTATTGGTTACGAAGGAAATGTTTTTGCACATACGGGAGATACCGAGAAGGATATTCTGAGTATCACCGCTGTGCACCCGATGAGGGAAGATGCTGTGAAGGAATTTCTGGAAAAGGATAATAAAGATAAGTCTTTAATAGACAGCTTGGTAAAAGAAGGAAAAATATTAGAGACCACATTCAGGGGAAAGAAATTTTATGTTCGTAAATTTGTCGATCATCAACAAACTTAATATTGTATGTTTCAAAATTCAATTAAGATAAGAATCAACTATTGTCATACAGATAAAATGGGATATGTTTACTATGGGAATTACCCGGCTTTTTATGAGATGGGTAGAACAGAACTGTTCAGGGAAATTGACATTGCACCACTCGACCTGGAGAAAAAAGGAATTATGCTACCAGTGAGAAAACTGGAAGTGGAATATTTAGCTCCTGCTTACTATGATGAGCTGATTGAAGTGAATACTAACTTGCTGGATTACAGTCCCTTACAGATTACCCTTTATACAGAAATTCTTAATTCATCAGGCAAATTAGTTAATAAAGGACATGTACAGTTGATTCTTGTGGACACAGAAACTGGTCGTCCGAAACGATCTTATGAAATTTATGAATATATTAAAGAAAAAGTAGGAGTTTATGAAAAAAGAACAAAAGAACAGGCTTAATTTTTATATTGATATTCTTCTTTTTATAAACCTGGCTTTGCTTATTGGTATAGGTCTGCTGATTAAATATGTATTGATTTCCGGACAGGTGAAATGGTTAATGTTAGGGCAAAACCCGGAATTGACCTTTTTGGGACTGGATCGCCACCAGTGGGGAACCATCCACTTGATTACCGGGATCCTCTTTTTCGTCCTTCTTGTTTTGCATATTATATTCCATTGGAAAATGATTGGCTGTTTGTTTAGGAAGTACATTCCCGGACGGAGAATAAGAATTGCGACAATTACTATTTCTGTCTTTGTCTTTCTTGTTTTTATAGCTTTTCCGTTATTCATTAAACCCACAAAAACAGATATTTTTTCAGGTAGCGGAAGATTGAATCCTGAAAGTATGGTGGAGTTAAATGATTCTATAAAGGTACAGTTAAAGAAACCCAAAAAGATAGGTGCAAAGAAGCAGGATATTGAAATGCAGGCTATCAAAGAAGAAGCTCACAAGGAGCATGTATCGAAAAAAGAAAATGATATTACCATAAAGGGCTCTATGCAATTGAAAGAAGTAGCGGAAAAGTACAATATACCAGTTTCTTATCTCAAAGAAGAACTGGATTTGCCTGTTCATATCTCTGACCTGCAAAAACTTGGACGGCTAAAGAAAAAATACGGTTTCACAATGAGTGAGGCAGAGGTAATTATTTTGAAATTCAGGGAAAGAAAAGAGGAAAATAATTAAGCACCGGCATCGTGTTTATTTTGCAAACCTCTTTATAAATACTTCTCTATCGTCTCTTCAAGCTTTTTAATTTCAATGGGCTTGCCCAGGAAATCATCGAAACCTGCTTCCAGGCATTTTTGCCTGTCTTTTGCCATAATACTTGCTGTTTGAGCAATAATGGGTAGGTCCGGGTATTCCCGTTTGATCTCTTTGACCAGTATATTTCCACTGACATCGGGCAGCCTGATATCTACCAATACCAAATCAATGTCTTCTGAATTGATTAGAAATTTCATGGCATCAAAACCATTGTCAAAAATTTCCACTGAATATTTATCTTCAAGCGCTGTTTTGATTAACTCACTACTGGCCTCATCGTCTTCAATTACTACAATTTTTTTATTCAATAAAACTTTTAATTTATTGGTGTTGTGTTTTTTTATTGATGATTTTAAGACTGGATTGGTTTCCGGTATTTTAAAAGGTACTGTGAAAAGTACGGTTGTGCCTTGGTTTTCGATGCTGTTCAGCCAGATTTGCCCATCCATGAGACGGATGAGTTGTCTTGCATAACTCAGTCCCAGCCCAATTCCTCCATATTCACGATTTTTAAGATCTGAAGCCTGACGGAATTCATTAAAAACCACATGTTTTTTTTCACGGGAAAAGCCAATACCGGTATCCTTGATAGCGAATAGGATCTTATTGTCTTCAAGAGAGTATGCAACCTCAACAGATCCTTCTTTAGTAAATTTAAAGGCATTATCCAGTAAATTATGGAAAACCTCTTTCAGGTTGATTATATCTATCATGACATTATCCTGTTCTTTATCCAGCGCGTAATTCTCCTTCACTGCAATTTTCTTTTTCCCATGGAGTTCATTCCAGTTTTTATATTCAAAAACGATGTTTGATAATTCATGGTTTAATGAGGTTTCAACCATATAGCTTTCTAACTGGTTGGATTGAACTTTTGAATAACCAATAATATTACTGATGATCCTCTGAAGATTGTTGCTGCTGTTGATGATAATCTGCAGGTATTCTGTCTCTTTTGTATTTACAGTATCACTTTTCAGTAACAGTTGCGAAAAACCTACAATACCATTCAGGGGAGTTCTTATTTCGTGTGACATGTTGGCCAGGAAGGCAGATTTTAAACGATCACTTTCTTCTGCTTTGATCTTAGCTTGCTGAAATTCAAGGTTGATTTTTTTTAATTTTTCATTTTTCTGATGTAACTCTTTATTGGTTTTTTTTAGTTCTCCATAATATCTTTCCACATCATCCCTTACTTCATACGTATTTTGATGCAATAAATGATTATAAAACCGGACAGATAAATGAGAAGCGATTTCCTGAATCAGATCATATTCAAAAGAAGTAGGATTGTCCTCTTTATGTTTTTTCAATACCCAGAATCCGTAAAGATTGTCCATGTACCGTATTGAAAGGAGAAGGCCGGGTTTGATGTCACAAACCGATGTCTCAATACAATCCTGGCATATTCGGGAGTGTGTATTTAGCTGGTAAAGCACACTTTTATCCTTTAGCTTTGCTAAACAGGGATACTGATCTAAGGTTTTTAAAGGAATGGTTTTTATAGGATAATTCTTTTTGCTGCCATTCAGTAAGGGTTGAATATAATCCTTTATGATCATGAAATAGCTGTCTTTGTAGCCGATTTCTGTACATAATATTTGAATTATCCTGGAAATAGTCTCACCCATTTTTTGTTGACCGGCTAATGTGGTTAGAATTTTATTGTACGAGAGAAGATCATTATTTCGGTTCTTTTCGTATTGATAAGCTTTGTATAATTTACTAATATCAATGAAATCGATTTCTATTAGATTATGAGTTAAGGGTTTTATGAGTGTTCTCAAATATTTTTGTAAACTGGTATAGTAATGGTCAAATTCACTATCAGTGTCTTCGTTTAAGGATTTTTTTATATTGGTTATTAAAATATCGGAATCCCGCCCCAATAAACTTGTGAGTTCATTGCCAATAATCTGTTCTGTCTTTTTATAACTTATCAGATTTTCAAAAGAAACATTGATTTCGTCTATTTCAATTTTGGTAATATTGTCTTCATTAAACTGGATCCTTCCTATAAGGCGGCATACAGAATTGTTTTCACAGAAATTCAGTGAAGCGTTTTTAAAATTTTTTTTATCCATAATTATTTCCAGTTTGATTTTATTTAGCACTCTTGTTTTTGCCCTGTTTCAAATTGATCTCTATCTTGTTGATTAGATTATTTATATTATATGGCTTAATAATATAATCTGCTACTTCATATTGGAGTACATTGTTAATGACAGGTTTTTTTTGTTCCGGAGCAATTACTATGACAGGGATTTTTTTTAATAAATTATTGTTGTGCAGGTAAGGCAGCAACCCATTTCCATTCTCATCAGTCAAAAAGGGATTTAGCAAAATCAAATGGAGATGGTAAAGTTTTAAAAAAGCTTCAGCCTCCTTTACATTATTTGCTGTATAGGCCATATAATTATTATTTTGTAATATCCATTTTAAAAATAAGATGTGACTATTTGCATTATCTATAATTAGTATGTTGGATATGTGCATTTTTTTATTTCAAAAATACTGGGAAATATAACCCCTGAATAGCGTGTAAATACTTATTTTCTTTGATTAAGTATTTATACGCTATCTTTTACCGGGTTAGATGTTATTAACTGATTGGTATATAGAATAAAATCTATTTTACTAAAATGGTTATTTAATAAATTGTTGGTTTTTTGGCTTGTTTTAAATGTGTTCGTAAGTGGCAGTATTACAAGCATTTATAGATTTTACTTTATTGAAAATAATGAAATTGTATTGTTTATCAGCGTTTTAACAAGGAATCCTGATTAGGTATTTTTACCTAAATTACAAAGTTGATTTAATTGATTATTTTTTAGTTATTTAAGATTTTTTGTTTGTGAAATTGATTTTGCCCAGGGGGGGTATAAATACGTACTATTGTTCATAAATACTATGATTTCTAATGTACTGAAACATTGAAAACATATTTGTACATGTTATACAAGTTGATCTATGTCATGAGCCACCGTATAATCTTTCTCAGTTACTTTTCCTTTGGAATGTGTGGTTAATGTAACTTTTACTTTATTGTAAGAATGAATAAACAGGTCGGGGTGATGCTGATAAGATTCAGCAATTTCTTTCACCTGGTTAACAAAATCTATTGCTTCTTTGAAATTTTTAAAACTAAAAGTTTTTGATATTTCTTGATTGGTTTCTTTCCATTTATGCATAGTTTCTTTAATTTTAGTTCATCAATAGTAACAATTTATTGCTTATATTGTTTAAAATGAGTAAAATAGAGGTTGGATGATGCAGGTTCTTTTATTATCTTTAGTTATTAGTAAAAATACAATACGGGTATGGTTTCTATTCACTTTGTTCTTCTTATTTCTATAATTATTCAGGTCACAAGTGCATTTTTGGCTTTGCGACTGATTATAATAACGCATAAATACTGGGCATGGGTTCCTTTGGCTTTTGCAACCGGACTTATGGCTATCCGGCGAGCTGTTTCTTTTCATCGGTTAGTGGTTGAAAATACTATAGACTCAGTCAATACGACTGCCGAGATCATTGCACTACTTATATCGATTTTGGTTTTAATTGGAATTATAAATATCAAACCCATTTTAAAGAACTTGTATATAGCAAAGGATAACCTGAAAGATGCCAATAATCGATTGAATAAAGAAGTGGTGCAACGCCGGAGGCTGGAAAAAGAAGCTCAAAACAACGAAGAGAAATTCAGAAAACTGGCAGAAGCTTCTCCCACGTTAATATGGATGTGTG
>CAZWHH010000092.1:0-7978 GCA_964633615.1 uncultured Bacteroidales bacterium
CCGCTTGATGCCATGATCACCATAGAAGGGCATGATTCCGATCTCGACAGCTCAATGGTTTTCACTGATCCGGATGTGGGTGATTACCACAGGATGATCGAAGCAGGCACCTACAATATTATATTCTCTTCCTATGGCTATTTTCCTGACACGGTTGAGAATGTAACTGTTAACCAGGATGATTCAGTCCGCGTTAATGTATCATTAATTGCCAAAAACAACTATAATATTTCAGGAACAATTACTGATGAAGAAACGGGAAATCCAATTGAAAATGCAGAAGTATCCATAATAAATTCTCCTTCATCCTCGGTTTATACCAATTCTAGCGGGGAATATACTTTAAACAATGTGGTGGAAGGAAACCAAACCTTGCAAATAAGAAAAAGTGGTTATGCCACTAAAAGAGTTGATATCTTTATAGATGCCTCAAATACTACTTTTAACTTTGTATTATACGATGCTGATATTGAAGATTTTGAATCTGGAGATTTCTCTTCATTTGCCTGGAACATGAGCGGTAGTGCAGACTGGACAATTACCTCCTCAGAACAACAGGAAGGAGTCTATTCGGCAAAATCAGGAGATATAACAGATAACCAGGAATCATCTCTTTCTATTGAGATAATGGTTCAGGAAGCTGGTGATCTCAGTTTTTACAAAAAGGTAAGCTCTGAATCCACTTACGATTTTCTTGAATTTTATATTGACGGTACCAAACAAGACAGCTGGAGCGGAAGCATAGAATGGTCACTGGAATCTTACCCACTCACAACAGGAAGCCATACACTTAAGTGGAAATATGTCAAGGACTACTCTCAATCAAATGGAAGTGACTGTGGATGGGTTGACTATATCACCTTCCCGAAACTTGTACCACCAGGATTAAATTTTAGTCCTGATACCCTGGAAACTTTTATGGAGGTTGGCTCTGTCCACACTGAAACTTTACAATTAACAAACTCAGGAAATGGGTCTGTTGATTATACACTAAATGTTGAAAATGCTGCTTCAAACCCCTGGATCAGTCTTTCTACAAACAGTGGAACGGTTCAGTCCATGCAAACAGCAGATGTTGATGTGGAATTAACTACAGGTCTGCAGGACTCAGTCTATACATGCAACCTTTTGCTTAGTCATAACGGATCAAAAGTGGACACAACCATTCCGGTAATTGTTCATGCTGATTACTATCCTGAGTTATCAACCAATCCAACCTCCTTCAATGAAACGATTTATAAAGATTCAACGTTTCATACCATCTTAGAAATATCAAATTCAGGTACAGGTGTGCTTGACTATTCTGCCTCCATTGAAAACCCTGGCATGAACACCTGGATTCAATTAACAAATAGTTCAGACACCATTGCTTCAGGCACCGATTCAATTGAGGTGAATATTAATGCCACAGGACTCTCGACAGGTAATTATTCAGCCAGCATCATCATTAACGACAATACAAAAGGGCAAACAACAATTCCCGTAAATATAGAGATAACAGAAATTGATCACTTTAACCTGTCTGTAAATTCTCTGGATTTTAACATTGAACAATTCACACAAACTGAAGGAGAATTTTACATCAGTAATTTATTGTCTCAATCTGTAAATTACTCATTGTCGTTATCTGATTCCGGATATGCAGAGGTTTTCAATATACAAAACTCAAACGGAACCCTGGAAATATCAGATAGCGATACCATTAGTTTTAATGTGAAAGCAACAGGGCTGACAGCAGGAAATTATAGTTTCAACCTACAGGTTAGCGGTAATACCAGATACCAGGAAGAAATTCCTGTAACCTTGAACATACAGGAAGCTGAGGTATTAACTGCTGAACCAGGTTCATTTGATATTTCACTGGATGTGGAAGAGAAGGATACAACTACTTTTACGCTGAAAAATAATACTTTCACAGGCGTTAATTTTGGATTGGTATCCGGGAGCCTGGATACTGTAAACTGGATGACACTGAATCTTCCGGATGACTCAATTCCACCAAAAGACTCAGTGGAAATAACTGTTTACCTGGATCCCTCATCATTGGAAGAAGGAAACTATGAGGCTGCCATAAAATTTCAGCAGACATTCAATAGCGATATCACAACCATTCCTTTTACACTTGAAGTAACAGAAGACCCGGTAAACACAATCAACGAACCTGATGCAATACTTTCTGCAAAATGTTACCCCAACCCGGTTAAAGAAAGGTTGTATATCGATTTAAATATTGAAAAAACGATAGAAAAATTAAATATATCTGTTTTCAGTATTACAGGATCAAGACTTTGGAGCAGGAATCTGAATAATCTGGCAACTGGAAATCACAGACTAACTCTTCCTGCAGGTTCGATATCCAAAAACCAGAAATCACTGATAATTAGAATTACAACAGACAATAATCAGACCATTGAAAGAAAGATAATTATTACACAGTAAAGCGTTAACAAAATAAAAAGTGCCGTGAAGTGAAATTCACGGCACTTTTTATTCATTAGAATTATTTCAGATTTGATTATACCAGGTTTTCAGATAACCATTTCTTTACGAAAGAAATATTTTGATTGCTTCGTTCTGCATAGTCTTTCACCTGATCTTCCTGTATTTTCTGAACATTAAAATATTTAGCCTCCGGATGTGCAATAAATAAACCGCTTACAGAAGCTTCCGGAATCATCATATAATTTTCAGATAACCGGATTTTTGTTAACTGATCCACCTTCATCATATCAAATACCGGTTTCTTCTGAGTATGGTCAGGCATGGAAGGATAACCAAAAGCTGGCCGGATTCCCTGGTAATTTTCTTTCAGCAATTCCCGGGGGTTCAGTTTTTCATTCGGGCTGTAGCCCCACAATTCTTTCCTTACTCTTTCGTGAAGCAGTTCAGTCAGGGCTTCTGCCATTCTCTGCGAAAGAATCTTCAACATAATGGCCCTGTAATCATCATTATCCTTTTCAAACTTCTCTGCCCACTCACTCACACCAAGTTCTCCGGTTGCAAAGAAAGCCCCCAGGTAATCCACCTTTCCAGTTTCTTTGGGAAGGATAAAATCAGCCAGGCACAAATTAGGAGTTCCTTCTTCTTTCTTTCGCTGGTTTCTCAGAAAATGGAGTGTCTGTTGCACCTCTTTACTCTGCCCATCAGAATATATTTCAATATCATCCCCTGTACTGTTTACCGGGTAAAAGCCAATTACGGCATTCGGTTCGATCATTTTTTGGTCTATAATTTTCTTCAACATCTCCTGCCCTTCTTCATACAAACGTTTTGCATCCTCTCCTTTTACAGGATCTTCAAAGATCTTCGGATATTTCCCTTTGAGTTCCCAGGAATGAAAAAAGAAAGTCCAGTCGATATATTTCGCTATTTCCTCCAGGTCAATATGGTTGAAAACTTTTTCACCAAGGAACTGTGGTTTAACCGGGGTATAATCTTTCCAGTTTATTTCCGGTTTGTTTTTTCGGGCTTCCTCAAGGGAAATATACTCCTGCTGACTTTGTCTGCCAAGATGTTTTTCCCGAATGGATTCCTGGTCATCTTTTAACTCTTTGATAAATTCCCCGGTGGTTTGAGAGGATTTTAGCTTATCCACAATGCCTACACTTTGAGAGGCATCCTTTACATGAACCACAGGATAACTATACCCGGGAGCAATTTTAACGGCAGTATGAGCCTTAGAAGTAGTTGCTCCACCCACAAGTATCGGGATGTGCTCTCCCGCTTTTTCCATTTCAGAAGCTACGTGAACCATCTCCTCGAGCGAAGGAGTGATCAAACCACTTAAACCCAGAATATCCGGTTTCTGTTTTTTCACTTCATCTATAATCTGATCTGTAGGGATCATCACGCCCAAATCAATAACTTCATAATTATTACAGGACAATACCAGTCCTACAATATTTTTACCAATGTCATGCACATCTCCTTTGACCGTGGCTAATAGAACCTTTCCGGCAGAAGAGCTTTCCCCGCTCTCTTTGTTTTCTTCTTCAATGAACGGCATCAGGTAAGCCACGGCTTTTTTCATTACCCTGGCGCTCTTAATGACCTGGGGAAGGAACATCTTTCCATCACCAAATAATTCACCAACCCGGTTCATTCCATTCATCAAAGGTCCTTCAATAATTTCCAGTCCCCTGGAGAATTTCTCACGGGCTTCTTTCATATCCTGTTCTATATAATCAGTGATCCCCTTCACCAGTGAATAAGAGATTCGCTCATTTAATTCCTTCTTCCGCCAATCTTCAGTTTTTTCAACTTTCTTCCCGGATGATTTCACCTTTTCAGCATAACTAATCAATCTATCGGTTGCATCTTTCCTTCGGTTTAAAATAACATCCTCCACCAGGGTTAACAGGTCTTTCGGAATATCATCATAAACCTGTAAAAGAGAAGGATTCACAATTCCCATATCCAATCCTGCTTTTATCGCGTGATAAAGAAAAACAGAGTGCATGGCTTCACGAACCACATTATTCCCTCTGAAAGAGAAGGATAAATTACTGATCCCTCCACTGATTTTTGCATAGGGCAAATTTTTCCTGATCCATCGGGTGGCTTCTATAAATTCCACTGCGTAATTATTGTGTTCCTCCATACCTGTTGCAATACTGAGCACATTGGCATCAAAAATGATGTCTTCGGGAGGAAAATGAATCTCTTCGGTAAGCATTTTATAAGCCCGCTGCGCAATTCCTGTTTTCCGTTTAAAATCAACCGCCTGTCCTTCTTCATCAAAAAGCATTACCACAGCGGCAGCCCCGTATTTTCTGATTTTTCTGGCTTGCTCCAGAAAGGGTTTTTCCCCTTCTTTCAGGTTAATGGAATTTACAATTGATTTCCCCTGCACGCGTTTCAATCCCTCTTCTATGATCTCCCATTTTGAAGAATCAATCATGATAGGTACTTTAGAGACCTCTGGTTCAGAGGCAATAAGATTCAGGAATTCTATCATCATGGCTTTTGAATCCATCATGGCATCATCCATGCAGACATCAACTACCTGTGCCCCGTCTTCCACTTGCTTTCGGGCGATAGCCAGTGCATCTTCAAGCTTACCCTCTCTCACGAGCCGGGCAAACTTCTTAGAACCAGCCACATTTGTCCGTTCGCCAATGTTTACAAAATTTCTTTCAGGACTAATCTTTACGGTTTCCAGGCCTGATAGACGAGTGGCTCTCTCTATTTCAGGCAAAGGACGAGGTTTATGCTTTTTGGCTTCCTCTGCAATGGCTTTTATGTGTTCCGGACGGGAGCCACAGCAGCCACCTATTATATTCACGAGGTGCTCTTTCATATAAGTCCCCACATGCATTGCCATTTCTTCAGCTGATTGTTTGTAATCGCCAAATTCATCAGGCAATCCAGCATTCGGGTGAGCACTGACATGAAATTTTGAAATTTTCGAGAGTTTTTCGATGGGTTCCTTTAATTGTTCTGCACCAAAAGAACAATTTAATCCGATACTCAGAAGATCTACGTGCGACATTGAATTGTAAAATGCTTCCAGTACCTGACCGGAAAAAGTCCGTCCACTGGCATCAGTAATCGTTCCTGAAACCATCACAGGTACCTCCATTTGATTTTTTTCATTGTAATCCTGAACAGCAAACAAAGCGGCCTTGGCATTCAATGTATCAAAAATTGTTTCTATAAGAAGGACATCCACACCCCCTTCAACCAATCCTGAGACCTGCTCCAAATAGGCCTCTTTCAATTCATCAAACGAAACTGCCCGGTATGCAGGTTTATTTACATCCGGTGAAACAGAAGCTGTTTTATTGGTAGGTCCCATGGTACCAACTACAAACCTGGGTTTATCCGGTGTCTTCCGGGTGTATTCCCCGGCAGCTTTCCGGGCAATCTTTGCAGATTCCACGTTCATTTCGTAAGCCAGATCCTCCATCTGATAATCAGCCATGGAGATACGATTGGCATTAAATGAATTGGTCGTTACAAAATCAGAACCTGCGTCCAGAAATGCATGATGTATTTCTGTAATAACCTCTGGTTTCGTAATAGATAACAAATCGTGATTGCCCTGAACCGGATTGGAAATATCTTTAAAACGTGCTCCACGATAATCTGCTTCCGGGAGATTATATCCCTGGATCATCGTTCCCATAGCCCCGTCAAGGACAAGAATTCTTTCTTTCAGTAGTTCTTGAATCATCATATTCCCCTGTATTTTAATTTTCCTTGTGACGGCAAAAATAAGGTGCTCAACATAAATAAAAAAATTATTCGTCAGAAAAGAAATTAATTTCCTGTAAAAGCCATAAAAATATTTAGCTTCCTGAGCAGTCCGTTTAGTTCTATCAATTTACTCAGTTTAATTTTTCCTATCACATAATTAAATAACTTACTTGCATATTTCTCAGAGATCTCTTCAAAATCAAAATAACTGAAATCCAGTACATTCTCGTATCGAAGATAGATCTCTATTTCAGCATCCGTCACATAATTCATTCTGCTGAAATAATTCTTCTTTTTGTATTCATATTTATAATTATAGCTCCTGGCAGTAATATCAGAAAGCACGGAAGAAGCCGTAGGGAAAGCACCTGCGCCTTTTCCAAACATAAATTGTTTATCGTAACATTCGCCTTCAATCACCACTCCATTATTTTCATTTTCAACATTATAAATATATTCCTCCGGTTTTACCAATTTAGGAGCCACAAACATGGTAAATTTTCCTTTATCTGTTTTAGCTACATAAGCCACAGGCTTAATCTTCAGTCCTTTTTCTTTGGCATAAAAAACGTCCCATTCATTGATTCCGGAAATTCCATAAGTAAATACTTTTTCAGGTCTTACATAGGTTCCGAATCCATGAGTTGCAATAATGATTAATTTATACAACGCATCATATCCTCCCACATCCGAGGTTGGGTCGCTTTCAGCGTAGCCAAGCTCCTGGGCCTGACTTAAAGCAGTCTGATAATCCACACCTCCCTCAAAAATTCCGGAAAGAATATAATTAGATGAGCCATTTAGTATTCCGGTGATTGACTTCAACAAATCGTTGTCATAATACTCCTCGAGATTTCGAATCACAGGAATACTTCCACAAGCAGAAGCATCATACAACAATGCAGCCTTTTGTTCTTGCTGTATTGTCATCAGCTCCTCCAGGTGATGAGCTAACATCTTCTTATTTCCTGAGACAACACTTTTACCATTTAAAAGGGCACTCTTGACAATTTCATAAGAAGCTTCGGCATCATCAATTAGTTCTACAATCAAATTTACAGAACTGTTTGCAATGAGTTCCTGCTGATCAACGGTAAAGTATTTTATATCAATTGACCGGTGTTTGTTTTGATCTTTGATACAGATCCTTTGAATTTCCGTACTGGCAATTCTGTTATTACTGATCAGCTGATACAACCCTTCACCTACCACACCGAAACCATATAACCCAATATTAACAGGAGTCTTCATGATCTGCATGTTTTAGTTGATTAAAAATAATTTCTTCCAACTGCTCATATTCCAATAAAAATCCGTCATGCCCGTAATCTGAGTCTATCTCAAAATATTGGCCTCTCCGAATTTTTTCTGCCACAAATTTTTGTTCATCAACAGGAAATAACATATCGCTGGAAATTCCTATTATCATGGCATGAGCCTCAACCTCACCTAATGCTTCTTCCATACTATTTCTACCTCTCCCCACGTCATGAGTATCGAAAGCTTTTGAGATGACATAATATGAAAAAGCATTAAAGCGCCGGGCCAGCTTCTCTCCCTGGTATTGTTGGTAAGAACAGGCCCGGAAATTTTTTGTGAGGGAAATTTCATCCTGCTGGGTTCTGTGGTATGTCATATAATTCCTGTAACTCAGCAATGCAGTAGCCCTGGCAGCCTTCATTCCTTCCATTCCTCCAAGGTCGCTTTTCATCTGAAAAGAGGGATCTGACCGTATAGCCATTCGTTGGGTCTCATTAAATGCGATATTCCATGGGGAAGC
>CAZWHH010000093.1:0-1363 GCA_964633615.1 uncultured Bacteroidales bacterium
CTGGAAGAAATCGATGAAATATTTTATTATTTAGATGGGATTGAACTGAAAAATGAGTTGGAATTTGATCCGCAGTTGGCCCGGGGCCTTGATTACTATACCGGAACGATCGTTGAAGTGAAGTCAAATGAAATGAAGATTGGTAGTATTTGCGGTGGAGGACGGTATGATGATTTAACAGGTGTTTTCGGGCTGAACGATGTTTCCGGAGTCGGTATCTCTTTTGGGGCGGAAAGAATTTATGATGTGATGGATAAAATGGATAAGTTTCCTGCACAAATGGAGGGCAATGCCAAAATATTGTTTGTTAACTTTGGAAAGAAAGAGGCTAAATATGCCTACCAGATAGTTCAGAAATTGAGAGAAGAAGGTCTGTTGGCAGAGTTATATCCGGATGCTGTAAAACTTAAAAAACAGTTTTCTTATGCCGATCAGCGAAAAATACCTTATGTTGCCATTATTGGAGAAAATGAATTGAAGAATAACATGGTAACTCTAAAAAATATGTCTTCCGGAGAACAAAAAGAAGTGAAAGTGGAGGATCTGGTTGGTGAGTTGAAATCTGTATGACAAATATTGAAATTTATTCGTATGCCCCAGGCCAAATATAACAACCGACCTGTAAAAATGGTAGGAAGTGACATTCGTTTCCCATGAGCTCTTTATCTTTAGGAATTTGTCTTAATTGTTTAATAAAAAAAGCTTATTATGGAAAAAATACATTATATATCAACTCAGAAATTAACTTTTCAGCAGATTGAAGAAATACTTGATGAAAAATATACATTAGCTCTTTCTGATGATTCCAGGGCCCGAATTGAGAAGTGCCGAAAGTATCTGGACAATAAATTAAAAGAGACGGATGATCCGATTTATGGTATAAATACGGGATTTGGTTCATTATATAATCGGTCTATCTCAAAGGATGATCTTGAAACTTTGCAGAATAACCTTGTTAAGTCTCATGCTGTTGGGACAGGAGAGGAGATCCCTGTTGAAATAGTCCGGTTGATGCTGCTGTTAAAAATACAAGCGCTTTCATTTGGAAATTCAGGTGTGCAATTATCGACTGTGGAACGGTTGGTGGCTTTTTTTAATCATGATATTATACCCGTAATATATGAGTATGGGTCACTTGGTGCTTCCGGTGATCTTGCACCACTTGCACACATGAGCCTGCCCCTTATTGGCCTTGGTGAGGTATATTATCAAGGTAACAAAACAGAGACTTCTGAATTATACAAGAATCTTGGATGGGAACCTATACGGCTGGCATCTAAAGAAGGGCTGGCTTTGTTGAACGGAACCCAGTTCATGAGTGCGTTTGGTACATATTGTATTATTAAGGCTAAAAAATTGTCAG
>CAZWHH010000093.1:1463-7968 GCA_964633615.1 uncultured Bacteroidales bacterium
CCCACCATTTTTCCCGATGAAGACCTTATTATTTCAGCAGGGAATTTTCATGGTCAGCCCCTGGCTTTGGCCATGGATCACCTTGCAATTAGTATGGCCGAATTAGGTAATATTTCAGAAAGGCGTATTTACAGACTTATTCATGGGGAAAGAGGTTTGCCTTCGTTTCTTGTAGCAACCCCGGGGTTAAATTCCGGATTTATGATAGCTCAATATACCGCAGCTTCTATTGTAAGTGCCAATAAACAGTTGGCATCCCCGGCTTCTGTGGATTCTATAGAGAGTTCACAGGGGCAGGAGGACCATGTAAGCATGGGAGCCAATGCTGCTACAAAATTATACAGGGTGCTGAGTAATCTGGAACGAATATTAGCGATTGAATGGTTTAATGCAAGTCAGGCATTGGATTTTAGAAGACCAAAAAAAACATCTTCATTTCTTGAAAAACTTTTCAGCGAATATCGTAAAGAAGTTCCTTTTATAGAAAATGATACGGTTATGTATAAGTGGGTCAATCGGTCTGTTAGTTTTGTGCAGAATTTACCTCTGAATAAAGAAGCATAGTTTAACCACTGTTTTTGAAAGAATCGCTCAATGCGTTATCTTAAAACTCTGAGTAAAGTATAAAGGATATCAGAATATTGCCTCTGAAAACAATATTGGGATGGGGTGCTGAGGATCAGGTTATTGATTTTCAGTACTCATTTTAATTTTCTAATTATGGGGTATTGATTTTTTTAAGCTGCTTATTCCATTTTTAATGCCATTCTTTATTCCATTAAAGGTCTTAAGTGGAATATTTTTTAAACTGTTGCCATTTTTATTTGAATCATGCATATAGATTTCGTCAATGATATCCTGGTATTTTTCGTAAATCACTCGTCTTTTGAGCTTTTGGGTAGGCGATAGCTCGCCGGTCTGGGCACTCCATTCTTCACAAATCAGGCGGAATCTTTTTATTTTTTCTGTTTCACCCAGTTCAGCATTGAACTTGTTAATTTCTTTCTGATACCTGGCCACAACATCCGGATGTTGAACCAATTCTTCATTATCCCTGTATTGAACTCTGTGAATAGTACACCAGTCATGTAAAAACTCAAAATTTGGAGAAATGATGGCACTGGCAAATTTTTCATTTTCTCCAATTATCATTACCTGTTCAATAAAAAACGATTCTTTAAGTTTGTTTTCAATCACTTGTGGAGCAATGTATTTTCCCCCGGAGGTTTTAAACATCTCTTTCTTTCGGTCTGTGATTGTTAGAAACCCATCCTTATCTAAATGACCAATGTCTCCGGTATAAAACCATCCGTCTTTGTCAACCACCTCCTCTGTTAATTTAGGTTCTTTATAATAACCCAACATCAGGTTAGGTCCTTTACAAAGAATCTCGCCATTGTCGTTAATTTTGACCTGCACATTTTCAAGCACCGGGCCCACAGTTCCTGTTTTTATGATTAGCGGATCGAAAGAGTTTACAGCAATCACCGGTGATGTTTCTGTAAGGCCATAACCCTCAATAATGGGTATGCCGGCCGCCCAGAATACCTTTTCAATTCGTTGCTGAAGGGCAGCTCCGCCGCTTACAATTACAATGATATTATTTCCAAGGCTTTCCTTCCATTTTTTAAATATAAGTTTACGCGTTATTGATAGTTTTAATTTATATAATGGACGGTACTTATTGTCTAATTTATATCTTAAACCTAAATTCACTGCCCAGAAAAATATAACTTTTTTTATGTAAGGTAGATTTTTTCCTTTGCTGAGTATTTTGTCATAGACTTTCTCTAACAATCTTGGTACTGTGTTGAATATGTGAGGCTTAACCTCTTTTAAATCATTGGCTATTGAACCTAAACTTTCTGAATAATAAATACTAAGTCCTTTATATTGAAAATGATAATTCATCATTCTTTCATATACGTGACAAAGAGGTAAAAAGCTGAGTGCTCTATGGTTTTTGCCTAACTTATGGGCTTTGGACGTACTTATAAAGTTAGAAACCAGATTGCGGTGAGATAGCATAACTCCCTTAGGATTTCCGGTAGTTCCTGAAGTATAAATCAGGGATACCATTTCTTCAGGGATAATGGTATTTTTAATTTCTTTTAATTTTTCTTTGTATTGTTTTTCATGACTTCTGCCTGCCTCTATAATTTGAACCCAATTTTCAATTCCCTCGATTTCGTTGAATGAGTAAATTTTTTTAATTCTTTTCACTTTATCAACAAGGGGTTTGATCTTATTCAAAAGACTCAGGCTGCTTACAATAACTGCTTTCACCTCCGAGTGTTTGAGGATATACTTATAATCGCTCTCGCTTATTGTAGGATAGATAGGAACATGAATAATACCTGCCATTGCCATACCCATGTCTGCAAAATTCCATTCAGGTCTGTTGTTGGAAATTGTAGCTATTTTATCTCCTCTTTTAAAACCTAAGCTTAGAAGTCCATAACTAAAGTAATGGGAATATTTTATATACTCGCTCGTCGAGTATTTAAACCACTTTCCATTTTGTTTCCCGGCTAAAATATCTTTTTTTTGAAAATCGGTCTGTAGTCTCTCCAGTATATCAAATGTTCTCTTAACCTCCATGATGAAAATATCAAGCAATTAGTACCGTCAAATATATTATTTTTTTAATAGTATTTTAATTTCTCAGTATAGGGATTTAAACAATTGTTTTTTTATTATGTTCTTTTTATCTTGTTTTCACTTTTAATAAATTTAAATTTCTGATATGAAGAAAATCACTCTACTTATTCTTTTGTTTGGTTTCTTGCAAGTTACTATGGCACAGAAGCCTGCATACAAAATATTTGATTCAGAAGGCAGGAATGTTACTTATGATAAAATGTTCACGGAAATAACTACATCAGATGTAGTTTTCTTTGGTGAGTTACATAACAATCCGATAGTTCATTGGCTGGAATTATGCATACTTAAAGATGCTCATGCTGAAGTCAAACGAACCGTCAAAGCTGGTTATGAAATGTTTGAAGCAGATGATCAAATTATTATAGATGAATATCTGAATAAAAAAATTAAACACAAACATTTTAAAAAGGAGGCAAAGATTTGGCCGAATTATGATACTGATTATCGGCCCATGATTGAATACGCTTTCAAAAATAACGTTGAAGTGATAGCAACGAATATACCCAGGAGATATGCAAGTATGGTAGCCAGAGGTGGTTTTGAAAGTCTTCAGGAATTATCTGATAAGGCAAAAAATTATATTGCACCATTGCCAGTTGATTATGATCCCAACCTTCCCGGGTATAATAAAATGCTTGAAATGTCAAAGATGCATGGAATGAAAAGCAACAAGAATCTTCCCAAAGCACAGGCTATAAAGGATGCCACAATGGGTTGGTTTATTAATGAGAATTATGAGGAAGGAAATTTGTTTATTCATTATAATGGCACCTATCATTCAAACAATAAAGAAGGAATTATTTGGTATTTGAATAAGTATTCTGATATGGATCTGCAGATAATAACCATTGCTACAAGTGAACAGGAAATCTTGAAAAACCTTAATGAAAAAAATAAAGGGATAGCAGATTTTATCATCGTTATCCCTGATGATATGACAAAAACCCATTAGTATATTATCCTAATAGCCTGATTGCAAGTCAGTTAGAAATATCATAACTGGTATTCCGATAAAGTAACTTTTAAGTCGGGGCCACCTGAATGCCATTTTTCTGGCTATCATGCTTAATTTAATAGCTTTTGAGGTTTTATTGGATTTTCTCAAGGATCATTTCTTTGCCTTTATTGATTGCTTTATCCAAATTTGCAGGTTCTTTTCCCCCGGCTGTAGCAAAAAATGGCTGTCCCCCGCCACCTCCTTTAATTTCTTTGGCTGCCTCTTTGATGATATTCCCTGCATGCAGATCATTTTCTTTAACGATGTTTTCAGAGATCATGAGAGACAAGTTTGCTTTTCCTTTTACATTCGCTCCAACCAATAAGATCAGGTTATCTGTCTCGTTTTTCAATTGAAATGCCATGTCTTTTATGGCATTGGCATCTTCCACATCAATGATTGAACATATTAAATTTTTACCGTTGATTACTTCTTTTTTATGAATCAGCTCTTTTTTGACGTGCTTTAATTTATCCTGTGTTAAGTTTTCTATTTTCTTGGATAGTAAAGCATTTTGTTCTATTAATTTGCGAACACTTTCCAGGGCATTACCCGGGTTGTTCAGTAAAGATTTGATTTCTTCCAAAGTACTTATATTTTTACGTAAAAAATCTTCAGCTTTATCTGCTGTTATGGCTTCTACTCTTCTAATACCAGCTGATATAGCAGACTCTGAGATGATTTTAAAAATTCCTATTTGTCCTGTGGCATCTACGTGAGTTCCTCCGCAAAGTTCTATTGAATCGCCAAACCTGATGACCCTCACTACATCGCCGTATTTTTCTCCGAATAGTGCTGTTGCCCCCAAATTTTTTGCTTCTTCCATAGAAATTTCCCTTTTCTCTTCCAGGGTTATATTCCTCCTGATATAATAATTTACCATCTTTTCAATCTCTTCAATTTCATTTGATGAAAGCTTTTGAAAATGAGAAAAATCAAATCTCAGGTAATCAGGGTGAACCAGCGAACCTTTTTGTTCAACGTGATTCCCCACAATTTTTCTTAATGCATGATGAAGTAAATGGGTTGCTGTATGGTTATTCGCTGTTTTCCTGCGGGTTTGAGAACTAACTACTGCCTTAAATTTTCCTGTCAGATCGGAAGGTAATTTTTCTGCATAATGAACGATCAGGTTATTTTCTTTTTTTGTGTCGAGAATCTTTATTTTTTCATTTTTGTTTTCAATATACCCGTTATCGCCTACCTGTCCTCCTGCCTCAGGATAAAAGGGGGTATAGTCAAAGACAAGTTGATAGAGTTCTTTTTTCTTTGTTTTTACTTTTCGGTATTGCTTAATGCTTATTTCTGTCTCCAGATAATCATATCCAATAAACTCTTCTTTTTTAAATGGAGCCACTTTAACCCAGTCATCTGTTTCTATTTTTGTGGCCTGGCGGGATCTTTCTTTTTGGGCTTCCAGTTCCTTGTTAAATTCTTTTCTGTTGACCACCAAATTATTTTCTTTGAGGATTAATTCTGTCAGATCAAGAGGGAATCCATATGTATCATAGAGTTCGAATGCTGTTTTCCCATCTACCTCTTTTTCCTGGTTTTTTCTGGTTCGTTTAATCACCTTGTTCAATAATTTAATGCCGTTTTCCAGTGTATTCAGAAAAGCCTGTTCCTCTTCTTTTATGACTTTTTCAATAAGTTCCTGTTGTGAATTTAATTCCGGATAAGCTTCTCCCATGATATCAATGAGGGTGGGAACCAATTTATAAATAACAGGTTCTTTCTGATTAAGATAGGTATACCCATACCTTACAGCACGTCTTAATATTCTTCTGATAACATATCCTGCTTTTACATTGGAGGGAAGTTGTCCGTCAGCAATAGAAAAAGAAATGGCCCTTAAATGGTCAGCAATGACTCGCGTAGCGACATCAGTCTTATCACTCTCGCCATATTCTTTACCTGAAATTTCAGAAATTTTTGAGATAAGGGGCTGGAAAATGTCTGTATCATAACTGGATGATTTGTTTTGCATTACCATGCATAAACGTTCGAATCCCATGCCTGTATCCACATGTTTGGCCGGAAGGGTTTCCAATTCTCCGTTGTCTTTTCTGTTGAACTGGATGAATACTAAATTCCAGATTTCTATAACCATCGGATGGTCCTGGTTAACTAATTTTGCTCCGTCTTTCTTTTTTCGCTCTTCATTGTTTCTAAGGTCAATATGTATTTCGGAACAAGGACCACATGGGCCGGTTTCGCCCATTTCCCAGAAATTATCTTTTTTGGAGCCTTCCAGAATACGCTGATCCGGCAAAAACCTTTTCCAGTATTCGAATGATTCTAAATCCTTTTTGATATTATCTTTTGAGTCGCCCTCGAAAATAGTAGCATATAAACGGTCTTCAGATATTTTTAGCGTTTGAGTGAGATATTCCCATGCCCAT
The DNA here is from genome assembly GCA_964633615.1 of uncultured Bacteroidales bacterium. GTDB lineage: Bacteria > Bacteroidota > Bacteroidia > Bacteroidales > UBA12077 > JAGXLC01. Next base: position 7,527 of record CAZWHH010000093.1, read on the forward strand.
TCAATGGCCTCTTTTTTAAAATAATCGCCAAATGACCAATTCCCAAGCATCTCAAACATAGTATGATGGTATGTGTCATGTCCCACTTCTTCCAGGTCATTATGTTTTCCGGAGACACGCATGCATTTTTGAGTATCAGCGATTCGATTATTTTTTGGTTGGGCATTTCCAAGAAACATATCTTTAAACTGATTCATTCCTGCATTAATAAACATGAGTGTAGGATCGTCTTTAACCACCATGGGGGCTGACTTTACTATGCTGTGTCCCCTGCTTTTAAAAAAATCGAGAAATGACTGTCGAATTTCTTTTGAATTCATAAATAGTTATTTTAAAATTTTTTATATATCGTTAATTGATATCTTTTTTTAACATTTTTCATATAAATATTTTGTAAAAATAAATAAATCCTTTAGATTTGTTGAGAAACATGGTTTTATTT
>CAZWHH010000094.1:0-2829 GCA_964633615.1 uncultured Bacteroidales bacterium
AGATACCGACGATCTGTTATTTGCCAATAAAGTGGTTAAACACACAAAATCAAATGCGATTGTTCTGGTTAAGAACAGGCAACTGCTTGGCAGTGGGATGGGACAGACATCCCGGGTTGACGCTTTAAAGCAGGCAATTGAAAAAGCCAAATCTTTTGGGATGGAATTGAAAGATGCTGTTATGGCTTCAGATGCTTTTTTCCCTTTTAAGGATTCAGTGGAAATTGCTCATCAACAAGGAATTAGAAGTGTTATACAACCCGGCGGATCAAAAAGGGACCAGGAATCTATTGATTTTTGCAATAAAAATAATATGACTATGGTTTTTACAGGGGTAAGACATTTCAGACATTAAAAAAATTATATATTAACAATCTAAACCAACGATAAGAATGGGACTATTCTCTTTATTTACACAGGAATATGCAATTGACCTGGGAACTGCTAACACAATTATCATATATAACGATAAAGTAGTGGTTGACGAACCTTCTATTGTAGCCATAGAGCAGAGTTCAGGTAAACTAGTGGCCATTGGGCAAAAAGCCCGACAAATGCACGGGAAAACCCATATGAACATAAAAACTGTTCGTCCCCTGAAAGATGGGGTTATTGCAGATTTTAATGCCGCTGAACAAATGATCAGGGGGATGATCAAGATGGTTAACCGGAGAACCCAGTTTTTTGCACCTACACTTAAAATGGTTGTTTGTATTCCTTCAGGGAGCACAGAAGTAGAAATACGTGCGGTAAGAGACAGTTCGGAACATGCAGGAGGAAGAGACGTGTATTTGATTTATGAACCTATGGCTGCGGCCATTGGAATGGGGATTGACGTGGAGGAACCTTCCGGGAGTATGGTGGTCGATATTGGAGGGGGTACAACCGAGGTTGCCGTTATTGCTTTAGGGGGAATTGTCTGTAACAAGTCCATCAGGATTGCAGGAGACAGTTTTACTGCCGACATTCAGTCCTACATGCGGCATCAGCATAATATTAAAATAGGGGAGCGTACAGCTGAGGATGTCAAGATCAATGTAGGATCTGCATTATCTGACCTTGAAAATCCTCCAGAGGATTATGTGGTTAGAGGACCGAATCTGATGACTGCTATGCCGGTTGAAATTCCTATTTCATACCAGGAAATTGCTCACTGCCTTGATAAGTCAATAAATAAGGTGGAAACAGCTGTGTTGAGCGTGCTGGAACAAACCCCTCCTGAGTTATACGGGGACATAGTGAATGAAGGAATTCATCTGACGGGTGGAGGTGCTTTGATGCGTGGACTGGACAAAAGATTAACAGATAAATTGGGAATCCAGTTTCATGTAGCAGATGATCCTTTGCATGCGGTTGCACGAGGGACAGGTATTGCCCTGAAAAATGCAGATAATTTTTCATTCTTGATGAGATAAGGCAGTATTCATAGCACAAGAGATTTATGCAGAATTTAATCAGGTTTCTTATTAGATATCATTTCTCGCTTCTTTTTATCCTAATAGAAGCCCTGTCTATCTTTTTGCTCATTCAGAACAACAATTACCAAAAAACAAAATTTGTCGGGTTTACCCGGAATATTAAAGGGTCTTTTTATCAACAATCGGTTAAAATAAATAATTACTTTCATCTGAAAGAGGAGAATGAAAAACTGGCAAAGGAAAATGTGCAACTGAAAAACTTCATCGAGAAAAACCTGGAAACCCGCGCCGATTCTTTTAAAACTGTTTCAGACTCCGTCTACAATCAACAGTACAGGTATATCCGGGCAGATATTATAAACAACAGCATCAATAAACAACACAATTACATCACGATTGATAAGGGGAGCATGGATGGGATAGAAAGAGAAATGGGTGTCATTTCGCCCAACGGAATTGTTGGAATAATCAGTGGAGTGTCTAAACATTTCGCTACTGCAATATCAGTACTTAACAGTGAACTTAAGATAAGTGCCCAACTCAAAAACAGCGGGCATTTCGGATCGCTGAGCTGGAGCGGGCGTGATTATCGTTTTGTTCAGTTAAAGGATATCCCGCTGCATGCAGATATCAATACAGGAGATACCATTGTCACCAGTGGTTATTCGGCAATTTTTCCTGAAGGAATCATGATTGGGTTTGTTGAAGACTATGAGGAAAGATCAGGACGGTTTCTTGAGATTGAAGTAAAACTCTCGAATGACTTTAAAAAATTATCCAACGTATATGTAGTTAAAAACCTGTTAAAAGAAGAACAACAGTTTATCGAAAAAACAAATCAATATGATTAACCGGCTCCCGAGATATATTTTAGTTTTTGTATTGTTAGTTCTTGCACAGATACTGTTGTTTAACAATATCCAGGTGAGCGGTTATCTGAATCCTTATGTTTATATTCTTTTTATTTTAATTTTACCTTTTGAAGTTCCAAAGTGGAGCTTATTGGTTGCAGGCTTTCTTCTTGGAATTACAATTGACCTTTTTAGCCACACGATTGGAATGCACACCTCTGCAACAGTTTTCATGGCCTTCCTTCGTCCTCATATTCTCAGAAGCATGGAACCTCGCGATGGGTATGATTCAGATACAGAGCCATCCATACAAGATTACGGATTGCCTTGGTTCTTCAAATATACTGCAATCCTTACACTGGCACATCACTTTTTCCTTTTTTATATAGAAGTTTTTAAACTGGAAAATTTCTTCCAGACTTTTTCAAGAGCCATTTTAAGTGCGGTCATGTCTATTGTGATTATTCTACTTATTAAAGTTTTTATCAGAAAATAGCGTCATACCTTGGATACATTCGCAGCAAGAAAATATATCATCGGATTCGTAGTCGTAGTGGTTG
>CAZWHH010000094.1:2929-7941 GCA_964633615.1 uncultured Bacteroidales bacterium
GAAAAACTAATGAAAAATAAAATTGGAAGTATTGTGGCTATTGAACCTTCAACAGGTGAAGTTCTTGCGCTTGTTTCCTCCCCTGATTATAATCCGGAGTTGCTTGTGGGAAGAAAAAGAAGAAAAAACTATCCAATATTAAAGAAAGACACTTTGAAGCCTTTGTTTAACAGGGCACTAATGGCAAAATATCCTCCTGGCTCAACATTTAAAGTAATAACTGCTTCTATTGCATTACAGGAAAAAGCATTATCTCCGCGAACCCAATTTGATTGTTATAATGGGTTTTATTACGGCAATTTTCATGTAGGCTGCCACAACCATAAAACACCCGTCGATCTGATAGAATCTATTCAGGTATCTTGTAACGCTTATCATTGCAACACTTTTTTGCGAATTTTTAATAATTCAAAATATGAAACTCCTGCCGGGGCAATGAAACAATGGGAAAAATATGTGAAGTCTTTTGGGTTTGGTGAAAAATTAAATATTGATCTGCCCAACGAACTTCCGGGGTTTGTTCCTTCTGTCGAATATTATGATAATATTTACCAGGAAGGTCGGTGGAAACCCCTGAATATTATATCGCTTGCCATTGGTCAGGGAGAGTTGGGAATGACTCCCCTGCAAATGGCAAATATGACATCTGCCATCGCCAACAGAGGTTATTATTATACACCTCATGTGGTAAAAACTATTGAAGGAGACGAAACGATCGGTGAGGAATATAAAGAACCCACCCGGACTATGATAGATTCCAGTAATCTTGAAATTGTGATCGAAGGGATGGACCTGGCAGTGAACGGGCCGGCCGGCAGTGGGAGTACGGCAAGGACTGCAGCCATAGAAGATATAACCCTTTGCGGAAAGACCGGTACAGCCCAGAATCCCCATGGTGAAGATCATTCAATCTTTATTGCTTTTGCACCAAGGGAAAATCCTAAAATAGCCCTTTCGGTTTATGTCGAAAACGGTGGTTTTGGTTCCAGATGGGCTGCACCAATTGCCAAGCTGATGACGGAGAAATACCTGAATGATTCTATTTCAGTAAAATGGTGGGAAGATTATGTGTTAAATGCTAACTTAATTCAACAGAATGCGGAGAAGGATTGATATATGGTCAAATTTAGACTGGTTTACAGTCACGCTTTACCTGATGATGATTTTCATTGGGTTACTGAATATTTATTCTGCTGTTTACAATGAAGAACATCAGAGTCTTTTTGATTTTTCTCAGAGATACGGAAAACAATTGATTTGGATTATTGCGGCTATTGTACTTTCCGTTATCATCGTTATGATCGATAGCAACTTTTTTTCTTTTTTCTCTTATACCCTTTATGGAATAGTTATTTTTTTGTTAATTGCCGTACTTTTATTTGGCACTGAGATTCATGGGACAAGAGCCTGGTTTGCCTTCGGGAATATCCGTTTTCAGCCAGCTGAATTTGCAAAAATTACCACGGCGCTGGCTGTTGCGAAATATCTGAGTTCTTACAATGTTAAATTAAATACTTACAAAACTTACTTCCGGATAGCCCTGATAATACTTATCCCTTTTGTCCTCATTTTTATACAGGATGCCGGGACTGCCCTCGTATTTATTGCTTTTTTGATACCCCTCTATCGCGAAGGATTGTCATCAGCAGTATTGCTTCTGGGGGTATATATCATTATTCTTTTTATTCTTTCGTTTATAGTCGATAAAATTTTTCTTGCAATGGGTACAATCCTGCTAGCTTACATCATTTTATGGTTTATGCATAAAAGATTTAAGTACGTTTTTTATTCTCTCATTATTTTTCTGACTGCCACAGGATTGTTATGGCTCATTCACGAAGTAAGCCATTTGGATTTTCCTTTTTTTTATATTTTTATTTCGGGCTTTTTACTGTCCAGTATTTTTTATTTTATCCTTGCTTATTGGTATAAGATTTCCCGTGTTTTCATCTTATTTATATTTGTTCTTGGAACCATTGGTTTTACTTACTCCGTTGATTACGTGTTCGAAAATTTTTTAAAGTCTCATCAGCAAACACGAATTAAACAAATCATGGGGCTTGAGTCAAGTCTAAAAGGTGCAGGGTATAATGTCAATCAATCGAAAATAGCAATTGGATCAGGAGGATTAACCGGAAAAGGATATTTAAAAGGGACACAAACCAAATTTGATTTTGTCCCTGAGCAAAGCACAGATTTTATATTTAGCACAATTGGCGAAGAGTGGGGTTTTATAGGGTCTTTTATTATTATTGCCATGTTCGTTACCTTTTTATTGCGGCTTATTTATCTTGCTGAAAGGCAGCGTTCTCCTTTTAGCAGAATTTATGGTTATGGAGTTTTTTCTGTTTTTATGATTCACTTTATCATCAACATAGGCATGACGATTGGCCTGGTACCTGTAATTGGTATTCCACTCCCGTTTATTAGTTATGGGGGTTCTTCCCTGTGGGCTTTCACGATTCTTTTATTTGTCTTTTTGAAATTGGATGTGAGCCGGTTGAAAGAGTTAAGGTGAGTCAATTATTTATCGCCAGGTTAATTTGCGTTTTTACACGGTCATTGAAGGCTGGAACTGTCTGAACAACTACGCTTTAGCTGTTATGCATACAGCGAACTCACGTTATTTATCTTATTTGGGTTTCCTTGTTAATGAAAGACATTTTAGATATGGCGCATTATGAACTTTTCTTTTTAGAGAAAGAAGCTCTGTTTCTATATGTTTAGAATGATGTAAAATAATAGCTCCCAAAAGAGCTGGTATTCCTAAATTTATCACCCAAAGGCTGAGGACAGCCATTACACCGCTGCCGGTCTGGATCGTAAACAAACCGAAAACAAAGCCGGCAACACTGCCTCTCACTCCAAGTTCAACAAGGGATGACAAAGGCAAAAAAGTCATGATAAAGTAAGTTAAACCAATTCCGGTAAAGGATTCTGCAGCCCCTGCAGAGTGGTCGAATAATCGTATTAATAAAAAAAACTGGAGTGAAAATATGATGTATCGCGTTATACCAATGCCAAGAAGCCTGGCTGTTTTTTTCCGGGTTTGGGGAGCAAGGGGGTTGAAAAGATGTGCATATTTTCTGAGCCAGGGTATTCTGAGAAGCCAGTTAACTGACAGGGGCAGGTTAAAGATAAAAAAAAGCAAAAAAAGCAGTAAAATGCTTGCTATTATCAGCAATAAATTGAAGTTTTCCAGTCCATGTGTTGTAAAATTAATAATTAAGACTACCCCGGCAATTATGCCAAAAAATACTGTCACACTGGTTTGAATGATGCTGCCAAGCCCAAATGCCGGAATTCCCTTAAGTTGATTTTCCTTCTTCAAAAGAACAATTCGGCCGCCCACTTCCCCCAGCCGTTTTGGAGTCAATAACCCTACGGTTACACCAACCAAAACCGAGTAGAGGGAATGAATAAGCGTGATGTTTTGAATGTCTCTGATAAGATATTTCCATTTAACAGCTTCTAAAAACCAGTTAAGGCACATAAGAAAGGCAATAAGCAGAATTATTATACCATTTTCGGGCAGTAATATCTCCTTTAGCTTATCCGCGGAATTCCCGTGAAATTCTTTGATCTTATAAAAGACAATCCCAAACGAAACGAGTAGAATTAATGTTTTGATGAGTCCCACAAACCATTTTCTATTCATGAAAAAAATTTAAAATATTGAACAAATATACAAAAGATCGTTGCATTGCAATTAAGTGTTTTTTACTCGTATCATCGATCAGGATATAGATCAAAAAATTAAAAATTAAATTATGGGGTTGGTTTGACTGATCTCTTTAATTTCATCTGAGTCAGCAATACCCCTGCAAAAACCACTAATAACCCAATTATATCCAGTATTTTAAGTGTGTCTCCAAATGCAATCCAGGCCATCAGCATGGTAACAGGTGGTCCTAAATAGAACAAGCTGGCAACCCTTGTTGCATCAATTCGTTCAATTAAAAGCCACATCAGGGCGTATGCTCCTAAAGATACGCCCAAAATAAGCCATGTCATGGTATAGATAAATTCGGTTGTCCATTCAGTCTCCAGTTTCTCAGTAAAAATTGCCGGAAAAGCAAAAGCAACAGCCGTACCAAGACTCTGGTAAAAGAGGGCCTGATCCACTGGCAAGCGGTAGGTTGTATTTGCCACCTGCATTCTTCTTTGTATTAAACTTGCTGTGGTAATAGCTATTACAGACCCCAGTGGTATTAAATACCCGAAAATTGATTCTGCATCACCAAAATTAATTCTGGAAAGCACAGTTATGGCTACACCCCCAAAACCGATTAATAAGCCCAACCATCTGTACAACGGGGTTTTTTCCCCAACGACCCTGCCGGAAAAAGCACCGGTGGCCAGGGGCTGCAGAGCAACAACCAAAGCGACAATACCAGCGGGCACTTTATGATTAAGAGATAGAAGCACACAACTTAGCCAGACACCATGAGCAAGAATACCAACAATCATATTGGGAATCATTGTGGACGAGCTAACCAACCGGAAGCGGTTTCTTAACAAGAGGTATAAAAAGATAATAAAAGTGAGGGCCAGATAGCGCCAAAACAGTAAGGTGAATGGACCTGTGTAGGGTAATCCATATTCTGCCCCAATAAACCCTGAATTCCAGAGAAGAACAAATCCAGAAGCTAATAACAGGGTCTTATTTTTCATTGTTTTCATAGGTTAAATTCTAAATTCAGTTGGCAGAGCATATATAACTAAAAAAATCTGTTTTGTTTAATTGTCAGGTTACTTTTCAACCTATCTACATAAATTTTGTAGACATTTTTCAGGACGGGTCAAAATGCACCTTAAACGTATAGCTATATGCAAAGTGCCACGTCCGAATGGCTTCGTCCGGGCGGACGGGGTTTACAGAAACGCGTTCTCACCGTGTCCGCCTCCTGACGGATCCTCCGTTACAAAACCTTGCTAAAGCCCCAAAACTTAGACGCCAAGCCGAACACCCGCATTTGTCGAGTAGGTCAGGCGGATTGCTCCGCCCTTCC
>CAZWHH010000095.1:0-7905 GCA_964633615.1 uncultured Bacteroidales bacterium
AAATTATTGATTCATAATTATAAGGGCCCTTTAAAATGAATTGTATCTGTTATAAGTTAAGAAATTATTTACTCCCTTTTTTTTTATTAATCCTCAATAGTTCCTTTTTGTCAGCACAAAACGGCCCCGGAGGCGTTGGAAATGCTGATGGTTCTGATGGAGAACCAGAACTAAAACTATGGTTGTTACCCGATTCATTGGGTTTATCCAATAATGACGATGTTCTAACCTGGACAGATTATTCCGGTAATAGTAATGATCTTTCCGCCGTTTCAGCAACTTCACCTGTCTTCAAAGCTTCGGCAATTAATAACCACGATTATCTTGAGTTTTCTAAGGATAACAATCGAATCGTTCGAAACACTTTTGATATGCCAACCAATGCGGTTGCTGTTTTTATGGTATTAAGAACGGGTGATAGCGGGGATGGGGTTTTGTCGTATGCAGTTACGGGTAGCGATAATGAGTATTTATTTTATCAAAGTAATTCCTTAACCACTTATCTAAGTGGCTCAAATGATAATTCTAATATTGCTTATAATGATAATTCCTGGAAAATTTTTGGTCACCAATGGAGGAGCTCCGATGGTAGATTGTATATTCATATAGATGGAACAGAAGAGGATAATCCTACATTTCAGTCCGGGGCCACCATTACAACAGGAGGTAATATTGCCATTGGCGGAGAGCAGGATGGTGTAAATAGTGGTTACAATGCCGGACAGGATTTTGATGGTGATATCGCAGAATTTATCATGTTTGGCTCTTCATTAAAACAGGCCGATCGCGTTGTAATAGAAAATTATTTAGCTCAAAAATATGGCTTGGACGCAAACCTTCCTCAGGACAATTATGTGCCCGATGATGCTTCATATAATGTTGCGCTGACAGGTATGGGAAAAGAATCCGATGGAACAACCGAAGCCTCTTGTGATGGATTGGTTATTACGCAGAACGGTGGTTTTGATAATGGCGAATATTTGCTTACAGCCCATGATGGAGCAGTGAATACAGAAGCAACCCTCAATACTTCTTCTGAGGTTACAAATGCCGGGGTTGATTCCTCTTGGAACCGTGCCTGGTATATAGATAAAACAACGGTTAGCGGTGGTGTTAATGCCAAAATTGCATTTGATTTCGGTGAGGGGATAAACGGAAAATATCCAGGTGAATTAAGCAATTATGAATTGCTATACAGATCCAACCTTACTTCTGATTATTCAATTGTTACAACTGAAAACACAGGTGTTCAGAATGGAGATCAGATCTATTTTTCAGTAACAGATGCAAACTTGTCTGATGGCTATTATACATTGGGATCTACCGATGCAGCAGAAAGCCCGCTGACCGGAGTGGAAGGTCAAACCTGGTATACACTTAAAAGTGGGGACTGGGAAGACTGGGAAACATGGACACTTGATCCTTCGGGTGCTTTACCGGATAATCCCGCTAATGAAAGTCCCGCTGCCATTGACGATGTAGTCATCTTAAGCGGGAAAACCGTTACCGTAAATACGGATAATATCTCAGCCAATGAATTGACAGTAAATGGGAGATTAGATTTTCAGAGTTATTCCGGCCAGAGTTTTGGAACTATAAAAGGCAGCGGACGAATTCTTTTAAGCGGTGATAATTTCCCTGCCGGTGATGCTTCCCATTTTGTTACAGAAGGCAAAGGAGAAGGTACCGTTGTGTACTATGGTGCGGATAATTTTAAACTGGATACAATTCTTGAGTTTTATAACCTTGAGGTTGAGATGAATAACACTGATGACACCTTAACATTGCTTAAGGACTATACTCTTAACGGCGACTTCTATGTTAATAAGGGTACATTCCGGATTAACAGCGATACAAGCGATAATAACGATCTTGCAATAGATTTGGAAGGAGCGCTTTTGGTTGAAGAAAATGGAGCAATTATAACCGGGGAAGCAGATGCTCGTCATCAATTTAATATTTATGGTGATTTTACCAATAATGGAACAGTAGCGTTTACCAATCGATCTGTTGCAGATTACAACAACGAAGCAAATGATGGTATCATCGATATTAATTTCCTGAATAATTCAGCTGATCAGAGAATTTCCTGCAATGCTACAACAAATTTTTACCGCATTGAGATAGATAAGGGTACAGATGAAACCTATCAACTCATTATCGAAGCTTCGAATTCGGGCAACTTTAATTTATTTGGTTACGCCAGTGAAAATCATGGAGAAACTTCTCAGTTAACAGATAACAATAATGCCTTAGGATTAATCAGCGGAACAGTCAGATTAAAGGATAATGTTAATGTGCCTGTACTAAATAATACGGGGAATTATAACATTTCCGAATCCGCCAGGCTTTGGATTGATGGGGGTTATGCGGCAAAAAGCAATGGTACTGCTATTGTACCATACGGAAAAATCCGTGTTAGTTCAGGTACTTTAGAGGCAACTGTCAACAGCGGAATAACAACACGCGGTAATGGCTTGATCAAAGTAGAAGGAGGTACGCTTACTACAAGGCAAATTCGTACTTCTGTTTTTGGTAGTGCTAATGTTGGAGGATATGTTCAGAATGGGGGTAACGTAAATGTTACAGGGGGCAATATCAACACAGATTATTATACATTTAGTCTGACTTATCCCGGTAATGTGTTTTCCATGTCCGGAGGAACATTGCATGTCAGCGGAACCAATAGTCCTGTAACAGGCTCCAATTCAGGTCAGCAACATGGAGGAGCCGTTTTTATTGCCAGTGATGAATCGAATCACAATGTTACAGGAGGTACCGTGATCGTTGAGGTGGATGATGATGACACTGCCAGGGTTACATCAACAGCTCCTTTTTATAATTTTAAAGCCATTAATACCGCCGGTAACGCTACAGTAATGATTACAGAGGGTACGTCTGGTGATGATGATACCGACCCGGATGAATATACCACATTGAACGGTCAGGAGCTTAAAGTTCTTAATGATTTGACTATTGAAGCTGGTGGCTTTCTTAATCATAACGGAAATGATGTGACTATAGGTGGTGATTTTAACATTCATGAAGATGCTGCACAACAAAGTGGAGACAATAATTACGGATATTTATACGATCCTGCTTTGCCTAATATAACCACCTTTAACGGGGATGATCATGCTACCTTTTATATTGGACATCCCGATTCGGAAGTTGAGGAGTGGGAATTATATATGAACAGGCTGGTATTAAATAAACCCAGCGGAAAGCATCTTATTGTTGATTCTGATACGGAAAATGATGTTTATAACGTAAGTGGTAGTTGGAAAGCAAGAATATTGAGATTAGACAGCATCAAAGTGGAAAGCGGCATATTAAACCAAACAGATTATTCAGTTCGTTTAATAGGCAATGTGATTAACTATGACCAGATAGGTGTTTATGACGGATCAACGGATGATGATGCTTATATTATGTTTGCATGGAACAGCTATGATATTGAGACATCGGATAATGCAATTTTTGGCAATATTAAAGTAAATGCAGGTAATAATATTATTTCTTTTTCAAGCGATGTATATATTAAAAGAATGTGGTACCGCCACGGAAAAATTAATGCAGGCAAACATAACCTGAAGATTGATGAAATAGATTTGAGTGGAGTAAATAATGAGACTCAGTTCGACTGGGACCAGGATGGTTCAATACAGGGGGATGAACAGGGAGTGCTTAGCCCTATGGATATGTTCGTATTTACCGGTAATGTATCGGATGGTGGGCTTAGCCTAAAAGTTACAGGAAATGGCAGCTATACTTTTCCTATTGGGATTGGTACGGATGCTACAGAATATTTGCACAATACATCAAAATATACACCTGCTGAAGCAACCATTAGTAATTTTTCGGATGATGGGTATATTACCATAACCCCTGTTGATGCCGAATTACAAACTACCGACTTATCCGGCGGGGATATTTTATCTTACTATTGGAATGTGGATTACGAAGGTTTTACCACAGAGCCAACTGTAGAGTATGACTTTTATTATTACGAATCAGACCTTGATGGTTCCGGTAATGAGAATAGTTTTGTACCCGGCAAAGTATTGGATGGAGGGGATTATACGCGGTCTTATGAAAATGATAATTCACAAGTGTCTGATGAGCCTGACACCGATGGTATATGGAACAAAATCGTTTTTAATGACCATGACAATGGTGGTAACGGCTTTACCCTCGAAAACGCCAATTATACAGCCGGGGAAAGCAATAGGTTTGTCGGAAGCCCGGAAATTTATTATAGTGTAAGAAATAGCGGATGGGGAGGTTATGATTGGGATAATAATACTTCCTGGTACAATGGACCTAACAGTACAACTAATCCACCTGATTATCCCACCGCAGGTGATATTGCCGTGATCAGAGGAAATAACGGGCAGGACGGTATCAATGTTAGCGGAACGCAGGAAGCGGCGGAAGTGATCATGCAACGTGAGGGTACTTATACAGATATTGAAGATTTACCTCGTTTACGATTTGAACCAACTGATCAGTTAACAGCAGGAAAAATTTCAGGAGTTGGAGACTTATATCTGCGTCAGGATATTGTTAACGGTCCAACATTAAATGCGGATATTGGTGAGTTTGCAAAAAACGATACAAGCTTAGTTGAGTTTTATATGGATGCAGGGGCTGGCACATATAGTAGAGATGAAGCAGATTTCTTTTCAGAATTACCTACCATTAGAATTTATGGGAATAATAATTCTGGTAGAATTGCATCATTTAATTATGATTTTAAGTGTAAGAATCTAATAGTTGATGGTGAAGGTGGTCTATATATAGCAGGTAATTATACGGTTGAAAATAGAACCAGGCTTGGCTATACAGGCGATGGTCGCATAATATTTCCTAATGGAACGGATTCATATACTTATAAAACCGGAGATTTTGTTACCGGAAGAGGCAAAAATCAATTCGGTAACAACTTTGAGTTAACAGTCGAAACAGGTGGGGGCAATGGAATAGAACACTTCTTTGAAGTGGAAAGAAACATAGATTTGAACTTTGCTGATGCCTTTGATGAAGGGACATGTACCATAGATTTGTTTTCGACCCTTAATGATAATAATGTGATTTTGCATTTATCTGGAACAGGCATCCACACCTTTAACGATAATTACTCTGACGGAAACTCATCCATCGAACTCTATAAAATTAAAATGAACAAAGGAACCGATCAATCTTCCACTTTTACTTTTAATGATGATTTTACGCTTAGCGGGCCTACTTCCGGGGCTAACGTAGAAAAAGCGTTGATAATGGAAAACGGAACCTTACTATTGGATGATCCTGATATTGATATAGATTTAACCACCGGCGACAACGACTTCTACATACCGGGAAAAGCCGCTTTGGAACTACGCCAGGGTACTGCGCGGGCCAGCGGCAACAGTGGCATTCTTTTAGACGGCAAATTGCATATTAACGGAGGAACTGTTGATATGTCTGGTGGCGACAACTACATCGAATATTCTGCAAGTGGAAATGCAACTATCGAAGTTTCAGCTGATTCACTGATTGTGGGTTCACAAATCCGCAGAGGATTAACTTCAACCGAAGGAATATTGAATTACACCCAAACAGATGGAACTGTTGTTGTAGGTAATAACACAGCGCCGGAAAATAACAGGGGTGTACTGGAAATTCTTAATTCTGGCAGCAGCTTTAATTTTACCGGCGGTGATCTCTACATAGCCCGTGCCCAGGATAATCCTTCAACAGCATCTTTTTACCTTGATCCCGAAACACATAATTGGGCTAATAGTTCAAAATTACATATCGGCTACAGCAATACGTCTGCAGGTGAAGAAATCAGTATTTTCTCCAGGATATCTGCGCATAAATTGGTTGTTGATAGCAGCAGTAATAATTCCTTTACTGCGCAGCAGTGGACAGTACCGCTAAGAGTAAATGACACCCTGGAAATTCAGTCGAATACAACATTTGATGCCAATGGACAGAATTTGACTTTGAAAGGTGATCTTATAGTCGATGGAACATATACACCCAATAACAATACAACCTACATAAGCGGAAGCAGCCTGCAGGAGGTTACCGGAAGTCCGGCTTTCTGGAATTTGATAAAAGATCAGAACAATATACTCCGGTTAAATGATGAATTTGCTGTAAACAATGAACTTCGACTTAATAATGGTACTATAGATGATAACGGAAATACCCTTCATGCGAAAGGAAATGTCTGGATGGATGCTACTCATATCCATGGTTCGGGAGGCGACGGAATTGAATTTGACGGGACTGAACCGCAAGAACTGCAATCGAATGGCGGAACAATAACTTTTGGAAAGTTAAGTATTAATAATCCGGGTGGCTCAGATAGTATAGCAGTATCTGTGCCGGAAGGAAACATAATTACGATTGAAGATACATTGCAGATGGAAATGGGAATTTTCGATGTAGGAAGAAACCTGGTTGTGCTCGAGGAAAATGCCGAGATTTGGGAGAAGAGCTCTTTTTCTTCTAATAATATGATACAGACAAACATCTCTTTCACCGATGCAGGAATAAAAAAATACTTCCCGGAGATCACAAGCAATACTTCATTTACTTATCCAATAGGATCTAAAGGAAAGTATACGCCTGTCGAATTTATTATCAGCAGTAAAGATGCAGGTGGGTCTATCCGGGTGAAGGCAGCCGATGAGATACACCCTTCCGTAATTAATGATGACGAACCCTGTGACCAAATTCATGATACGTCGAATGTGCTAAAGTATCACTGGATTATTGAAGCTGACGGAATTACCAACTTTTCTGCGGATGCTTACATGAAATATTATGAAGAAGATATCCAGATTGATAATTCACTAGGTACTTCGTATGATACAACAAGTTATATTGCAGCTCGTTTGCTTTATGGTAGTTTACAGTGGAATAAATACGGGCCAAGTACTTTTAATGAAGATGATCAACAAATAGAAATACCTTTTACCAGCACAGATGATCAGGGTATTAGCGGAGATTATACAGCCGGTATTGAAGACCAGGATGGCGCTTGTGAAGGCGCTATTCCTGATGAAATAGCGATTTATATTTCAACTGCAAATGGAAATTGGACAGATGATGCTATATGGGATACTTATCCTGAAGGAGGCGGAACCGTTCCCGGAGGTGGGCCAAAGGGTGCAGCCGTGATTATTGAAGATACAGTTACCATACAAAAAAATTATATTGTAGGCTACAAAACAACTATAGACACCGCTGGAGTGGATACTTCCGGTTTACTAAAATTGGGTACTACTTATGGCCACCGTCTTGGATTAGTAGACGGGAAAGGGACGCTGCAGCTTGAACGCGGCGATTTGCCGGCCGGAGTCTATGAGGAATTTTTTAGCGCGGATGGTGGAACGCTTGAATTCAGTGGAACTGCTAATTATGACGTGCTTGGCGGTATATCTCAGCTTAATAACCTAAAATTTTCAGGAACTGGTGATAGACGTTTAGCTAATCTTGATGTGGGCTTATATGGAAATTTGCACATAATGGGGGATGATAATAATCTGCGAATGATTAATGAACATGACAGAAACCAGACTGTGCAAGGTGATATAACTTTCACACAAGGCCAGGTGGATGCCGGGAATAGCTTATCCACACTGCTGCTAAATGGTAATTCCCTGCAAACCATCAGGGGAAATTTTGAAGATTCAAATGCCTTCAATTATTTGGAACTGAATAATTCTTCCGGTCTGGAAATATTGGACTCAGTGGAAGTTGATGAAATATTTACCTTAAATGACGGGATGGTCTATTTACCTGATACCGGCCTTGTAACGCTTACCTCCACTGCTTCCGGAGCATTGTCCGGAGCAGCTTCAAACCGATATATACAAGGTCCACTTAGAAAGAAGATTAACAATGGAG
>CAZWHH010000096.1:0-7843 GCA_964633615.1 uncultured Bacteroidales bacterium
TTACTGTTTGTCGTGCATTGTAGATGTCTGTTCCCCAGTCGAATTCTACCCAAACAATGGAGAAACCCATTGAAGAGGAGCTTCTGACCCTTCGTATATCTGTAGCACCGTTCACGGCCGTTTCTATCGGGAAAGTCACAAGTTGTTCCACTTCCTCCGGAGCCATGCCATGGGCTTCTGTCATAACAACCACTGTGGGGGCTGTTAGTTCCGGGAAAATGTCAATGTCCATTCTTGTTGTTACATAGCTGCCTGTTATGATGAGAATAACAGCAGCCATCATCACAATTAACCTGTTTTGAAGAGAATATTGAATGATCTTGTTCAGCATAAGTACCTTTTTTTAGTGTGAATGACCGTGAGCGGGAAGGGAAGAGGCGGTCTGTTCCATCTTAACCTGGAAAGCACCATGTGTAACGACTCTGTCACCCGCTTTAATACCACTTTTTACAAGAATTTTCTTTCCATCTTCTGCACCTATTGTCACAGACGTTTTTTGCAGTTCATTATCCTTTTCTACATAAACGAAAAAGTTGCCTTGTTCCTCGATAAATGCATCTTTTGGCAATGCCAGCACATCGTGTTTTTGTTCTCCAATCAGAAATATGTGGACAAAACTTCCGGGTACCAGGCCCCTGGTATTATCAATTGAGAAATAAACAGGTAAATAAAAAGATTCGTTGGTTGTACTTTTTCCCGTTGACATCAGGTCACCATTTAATTCCGTTGTATTGTACAACTTCCCGTCTGGTGTTTCAAAGTTGGCAGAAGAAAACTCATCCAGCCTTGCTGCATATCTTTGAGAGACTTCAGCCTTCAGCATTAGTCGATTGTTGTTTACTATATAAGCCAGTTTCTGGCCCGCTTTCACATGGTCGCCTTCTTCAACCAGGACATCCTTCAGGTAACCAGGAATATTTGATTTTACCACTCCTGAATTTTTATCCACATGGGTTTTCATTGTTTCAAAGTCTGATTTTGCATTCAGATAGGCGGTTTTGTATTGCAAATATTCTTTTTCAGAGATTAATTGTTCTTTCTTTAGCTTTTGGGCTCTTTCAAAGTCTCCTTTTGCCTGCAGGAAGGTGTTTTTTGATTTCTGGTATTTAACCAAAAGATTGTCTTCAGCCACAGACTCCCCGGAGATTCTTAATAAAATTTTATTTTTCTTCACAGACTTTCCCGGAAGAACAGAATTGTCAGCAAATTTAACTATACCGGAAACGGGAGCAACAAGGTTTGCCTTATTTTTGGGTAAATGCATGATTTCTCCACTGGTTCTCAGGACCTCGTGGAAAGAGTCAGGATGAATTTTTTCAACCACGTATTCATGTTCGTCTTTTTCTGCATGATCATGATCATCACTATTTTTGTTCAGGTGATCATGTGATCCAGAGTTGTTGCTATGCTCGTGAGTTTGATCCTGATCGTGCTCATGAGTGTGTTTCTGTTCGTTTTCATGTTCGTGCACTTGCTCCTGTTGAGGTTCATGTGCATGATTGGTATTTTGTTGATCATGAACATGTTCTTCATCATGACTTTGTGTTTCTTCAGACTGTTCATGATGCTGTTCATTTGAATGGTTATCTTGTTTGTTTTTATTCTCCTGTCCCGTATTACACCCCATAAAGAACAGGTAGAATACACCTGTTACAATAAATAAGATACTTCTCATTTTGATTGATTTATTAATGAAAATTTTAGTTAGAAATGATGATTTAGTTGATTTTTCTTCTGTTATGCGAAGAAAGGGGGTGCGCGGAGTTGAATATGTTCAAGGAAAATGGAATTCGATTTTTGACTGATGAATTCCTTTGGATATGAAATAATTTTATTGGGTATCTGAAAGTAAATTGTTCCCACTTGCGGGAAAAAGAAATTGTTATCAAGCGAGAAATCTCTGAGCAAAGTAACAGAGAAGTGGCAGTGGTTATGATCGGTCTTTCCGAAATGAGAAACCTCATTATCATGCGTTTCTTTTTCATGCTGATGAAGGGCGCCCTGAATTTCTGTATGGAAAGAAGATTCATGGTGGTGAGGAATTGTGTCATGAGCAAAAATAATGCTCCATGCAAGGAGAAGTGGGTAAATGAATATTTTGGTCAGTTGTTGCAAATCAAAAAATTTATACTCCTTTTTATTACGATTTAGGTGATGCAAAGTTGCAAAAAAAAATCCAATTTGTATAAGCGCTAAATATTTAATGAAATTGCTTATTTTAGCTGTCTGAAAAACTACTGTTCATGACCGAAATAGCAATTGTAATATTAAACTGGAATACAAGAGATTACCTGGAGAAATTCTTGCCTGTGCTTATTGAAAATTCAAAAGGAGAAGGGAATAAGATATACGTTGCGGATAATGGATCTGAAGATGACTCTGTTGAATTTATGAAGGCAAACTATCCGGATATTCATTTGATTGAATTTGAAAAGAATTATGGTTTTACAGGGGGATACAACAAGGCATTGGAACAAATTGAGGCTAAATATTATTTGCTTTTAAATTCGGATATTGAAGTCACGCCCAATTGGCTTGAACCCTTAAGAAATTTGATGGATAAAGATCAGAGTATAGGAGCTTGTATGCCTAAGATCAGGGCATACCATAATCCTTCTTATTTTGAATATGCAGGGGCTGCCGGGGGGTTCATTGATAAATATGGTTTCCCTTTTTGCCGGGGGCGAATTATGGATGTATTTGAAGAAGATTACGGTCAGTATGATGTGGAGTCGGAAATTTTTTGGGCTACAGGTGCCTGTATGATGGTCCGCGCCAAAGCTTTTCATGAAACAGGAAGATTTGATGAAGATTTCTTTGCCCATATGGAAGAAATAGATTTATGCTGGCGAATGAAGAACAGGGGATATAAAATCATGTACACTTTTAAGTCGGTTGTTTATCATATAGGAGGAGGGACGCTACCCAATGAAAGCCCTTTTAAACTTTTTTTAAATTACAGGAATAATCTGTTCCTGTTGACCAAGAATTTACCTTCAAATTATTTATCCTCCATATTACGAAAAAGATTTTTTTTTGATTTTTTATCGGCTATGGTTTATTTATTAAAAGGAGAATTGAAAAAAGTAAATTCGGTTTTGAAAGCCTATTCTCAATCCAGAAAAATTCATAAAAAGATGAAAGACAAGCGTTCCTTCTTTGAAGAAAAGCAAGATTCTCTACACGAAGAAATTTTCAAAGGGAGTATTATTTTTAACTTTTTTTTTAAGAGAAGAAAGCGATTTAAAAAGCTTAAATTTTATTGTAATCAGTAATATGCTATTCAATATTTTTGACTTAGATTCAAAATCAGGTATTTTTACGCTATTATATTAATTTAAGTCTTTATACTTTTGAGGTATAATTAAATGTTATGAATGATCGATCGAAAATACTAGTCATAGATGATATGCCCTCGCATTTACTTCTTTTGCAGACTATCCTGGAGGAAGACGGATATGAGGTTGTTACGCTCGACAATGGGAAAGAAGCTTTAGAGTTGATTGAAAGGGATGAAAGTTTTTCCCTTATTCTTCTGGATATGATGATGCCGGATATTGACGGGTTTGAATTCTTAGATTTGCTTAAAGAAAAGGGAAAAGATAGTATGCCGGTTGTAGTTGTTTCAGCAAAGGTGGGGACTCCCTCCATTAAAAAAGCCATGCAAAAAGGAGCCTTTGATTATATTACCAAGCCCTTGAATATTCATGATATAAAAAATAAGGTAAGCGCGGCTATCAGGAATGGTTAATATAATAAATTACAGAACCTTCCTTTAACAGGAGTTTCCTCTTTATTTCCTCTGGGTTAGTTGTTTTGATTCATGTATTTAGATATAAGCATTTTACAGGCATTTCTGTTGCCTAATTCGCATGCTTTATGGAAGGCATCTTTGGCATCGTAATCATTCCCCAATTTGTAATGAGACATGCCAATGTTGTATTGAGCAAGGTGATTATTCGGGTCCAGGTCAAGAACAGTTTTGAAATCATCAATGGCTTCTTTATATTTTTCTTTTTTGAAATATAAGTATCCTCTGTAGATAAAGACTTTTGGGTTTTGCTTGTTGATTTCCAGGGCTTTGTTATAATATTCCAGGGCTTTTGAAAAATCTTCAGTTTTTTGGTAAGCTGCACCAAGGTTTACATAGATTTTATTCAGCATTTCCTGATCGGGGTCATCTGCAATATCAATTGCTTTATTCAATACCAATTTAGCATCTTCAAAATTTTCTTTTTCAATATCTGTTTCCCCTTTATATAAGTAAAACGGCATATAGTAAGGGTTTTCTTTTATTGCTTCATCCAGGATTTTGTCAGCCTTATTATGTTTGCCCATAAGTATAAGTGCCCGCACGTTTGCTTCGATTGCCGGTGGATATGATTCATTTATTTCCAGTGCCTTCTCAAACTTTTCTTTAGCCTCTTTATAATCATTCAGGCTTATCATGTCATTTCCGAGTTCTATGATTGAATCAATCTTGTTATTTTGAGATTGTATTTTATTTGAAATCATAACCAATCCGAAAAGTATAAACAGGCAAATTCCAGAAAATTGTATTTTATGAGGTCTTTTCATTTCGATTAATTAAATTTTATTGCTTCGACAATGTATCTTCGAACAAAGTTCTGTTTGAAATTGAATTTCCTAATGTTAGTTCATCTGCATATTCAAGATCGTCTCCAATTGAAACTCCTCTCGCGATAGTGGTTACTTTTGTTGGATAATCCCTGAATATTTTATAAAGATAGAAGTTTGTAGTATCGCCCTCCATAGTTGTACTTAATGCCAGTATTAATTCGTGTACGTTATTTTCTTCTATTTTGTTTAGTAAATTTTTTATATTTAAATCACTTGGGCCAATTCCATCCATGGGAGAGATAAGTCCGCCCAGTACATGATATGCTCCTTTGTACCGGTTTGTATTTTCAATTGCCATTACATCTCTGCTGTTTTCAACAACGCAAACCGTTGAATGATCTCTGCTTTTATCGGCACAAATCGGACAAAGTTTTGTATCTGATATTACGTTACACGATTCACATCGTTTGATTTCTTCGCGTAATTTAATAATGACGCTTCCAAATTGATTCACTTCCTCTTTATCCTGGTTCAGGAGATGTAAAACCAGTCGCAGGGCTGTTTTCTTCCCAATACCGGGGAGTTTTGAGAACTCATTTACCGCATCTTGCAATAGTTTCGACGATAAATTATTAATATCCATATAAATCTGAATTTGACTCAAATTTAATAATATCCGATTAATAGTTTAATAGTTTTTTAAAACTTTTCAATGTTTTTATTAATCTTGTACCTGTTTTTCTGGATAATGTTTAAATGATATAATATAAATATGGATCAGTCCACCGTTTTATTTATTATAACAGGCTATTTTCTTGTATTGTTGGTTATTTCCTATTACACGAGCAGGGGAGCCAATAATAAGTCCTTTTTTCTTGGGAATCGTCAATCTCCCTGGTATGTTGTATCGTTTGGTATGATAAGCGCATCTTTATCGGGTGTTACCTTTATTTCGGTACCGGGATGGGTGATGGACAGCCAGTTTTCTTATATGCAGGTGATACTCGGGTACCTGCTGGGTTATGCAATTATAGCGAATATATTGATGCCTATGTATTACAGGTTGAACTTAACTTCTATATACACCTACCTGAGAACAAGGTTTGGTAATCATGCCTATAAAACCGGATCCTCTTTCTTTTTGTTGTCCCGAACCATTGGGGCAGCCTTTCGATTATTTCTTGTAGCCAATGTTTTACAAATTTCTTTATTCAACCAATGGAATATTCCGTTTGAAGCCACCGTGGTCATTACCATTTTGTTAATCTGGCTTTATACCAATAAAGGGGGTATTAAAACCATTATTTGGACTGATAGTCTTCAGACTCTTTTTATGCTGATTGCCGTGGGTATAACTATTGTTCTTATTAGCAAGGAGATGAATCTGGATTTTCAGGGGTTAATTAATACAGTGGTGGACAGCAAGCATTCTAAAATATTCTTTTTTGGAGATTATAAAGGGGAGCAGTACTTTATAAAGCAGTTTCTGGCAGGTGCTTTTATTGCCATTGTAATGACAGGGCTTGATCAGGATATGATGCAAAAAAATCTTAGCTGCCGCAATATTAAAGAAGCCAAGAAAAACATGTACTGGCTCAGCATAAGCCTAATCCCTGTAAATCTTTTATTTATGTCTCTGGGGATTATGCTGATTGTTTTTGCACAAACCAAAGGGATTCCTCTTCCTGAACAATCCGATGATTTGTTCCCGCTTATTGCCACACAAGGATATCTTTCGCCTGTAGTGGGATTTTTCTTTTTGATTGGACTTATAGCTGCAGCCTACTCAAGCGCTGATTCTGCTCTGACTTCTCTTACTACTTCTTTTACTGTCGATATTTTGGATGCACAGAATCTGGCAGAAAAACCTCTCAAGAGATTACGAAAGAAAGTTCATGTGGGGGTTTCTATAGCTTTAGTACTCATTATTATAGTTTTTAACGCTGTTAATGATCAAAGCGTGATTAGTGCAGTTTTTACCATAGCAGGTTATACTTATGGCCCGCTCCTTGGGATGTATTCTTTCGGATTGTTTACCAAGTGGAAGGTGAATGACAAATGGATTCCCTTTGTAGCCATCCTTTCACCTGTTCTGAGTTATTTCATCAGCTTCTTTTCTGAAGCCCTGTTTAATGGGTATAAAATAGGATTTGAATTATTGATTATTAACGGGTTAATCACTTTTATCGGGTTGTGGTTATTGAGAAGAAAGAAATAATTTGGAAGTGTCTGTGAAATAAGGCTTGCAGAAAAAATACTCATAATGAGTTTATTTCGTGTTTTTCAGCAACCTCGAATTAATGCCCGCTGTCGGAGACAGGAATCATTTGTGAATTATCAGGCTGAAATAATTTTAATTTTTATTATCTTATTTTATAAATATCACAAATATAAAGCAGGTTTAATAATTAAATCGATGTGAATGTATATTGTATGTTAGAGAACATAACTTTTACAGAAAAATTTTGTTACTTTCGATACAACCTTTTTATTAAGGTTTGGGTTTATTGGTTTATTTTAAAGGGAGTAGCAGTTCACCTGCTGCTCCCTTTTTTATCTTGTGAAGACCCATTCCTTGTCGGTAGAGAGATTAGGATTAAAGAGATAATTATCCTCATCAAAACCTTTTAGCATTTCGGGGTCATTAATTTTATGCTTCATGATGTAGCGTGTCATTTTTCCCCTGGCTGTTTTGGCATAGACTGCAACAGTTTGATATTTCCCCCCTTTTTTTTCTTTAAAAGCAGGAGTAATGATGTTGAAATTGAATTGTTTCTTGTCGATGACTTTGAAATATTCATTGGATGCAAGATTGATCAAAACTTTCTGATTGTGATTATCAATGGTTTCATTCAAGTTCAGGGTTACTTTTTCTTTCCAGAATTGATACAGATCTTTACCTCCGGGATTTTCTAATTTCGTGCCCATTTCCAGGCGATGGGGTTGAATTAGATCAAGGGGGCGGAGTATTCCATACAAGCCTGATAATATTCTCAGATGGTCCTGTGCAAAAGCGAGGTCTTCTTTATTCAGAGATTTGGCATTAAGCCCGAGATAAGCCTGTCCGTTATAGAGGAATATTGCTTGTTTTTTTCTTTCCTCATTTTTGGTATTCCACAGGGCATACCGTTCAAAATTTTTATTGGCTAAATCATCGCTTATATTCATCAGACTGGAAATCTCTGCAGGTGTCAACTTCTGCAGTTCTTTGATAAGTTGACTGGCTTCATTCCGGAAAACCGGCTGACTGTTTTCTTCGAAA
>CAZWHH010000097.1:0-6083 GCA_964633615.1 uncultured Bacteroidales bacterium
AAAATTGCGACATATCTTTTACATCAAACATTGATGAGATAAAAAAAGCAAAATTTTATATTGTTACAGTACCTACACCCATAAACGAACATAATGATCCGGATCTTGCCCCTTTGCTTAGTGCAACAAAAACAATAGGAAAAATTTTGAAAAAAGGGGATTATGTGGTTTATGAATCTACAGTATATCCTGGAGCCACCGAAGAAGAGTGTATTCCATTACTCGAGGAATATTCAAAGCTCAAATGTATCAAAGACTTTAAAGTGGGTTTCTCCCCGGAAAGAATTAATCCCGGCGATAAGGTAAATACACTGACTGCCATTACAAAAGTCACTTCAGGATGTGATGAGGAATCATCTGAAAATATAGCAAAAGTTTATGAAATGATTATTAAGGCAGGTGTTCATAGAGCCAGTTCCATTAAAGTGGCTGAAGCTGCCAAAATTATTGAAAATACCCAGCGGGATATTAACATCGCTTTTATGAATGAGTTGTCTATCATTTTTAACAGACTGAATATCAACACCTATGAAGTTCTTGAAGCAGCAGGAACCAAGTGGAATTTTTTGAAATTTTTCCCGGGACTGGTAGGAGGACATTGCATCGGGGTTGATCCGTACTATTTAACTTATAAAGCCAAAGAACTGGGGTATCATGCTCAAATTATCAATGCAGGAAGATTTGTAAATGATTCCATGGGAAGATATGTGGCAAAACAGCTAATTAAGAAGTTGATAGCGAAAGATAAAAACCCGAAAGATGTTCGAATTCTTATAATGGGAGTAACATTTAAAGAGAATGTAAGCGATATTCGTAATTCAAAAGTAGTTGATGTTTATGATGAGTTAAAATCTTTCGGTGTAGAAAAAATTGATGTCATAGATCCTTTGGCATCTTATAAGGAACTGCAGGAAGAATATGGGATACAACTTTCTGATAGCGCTGAAGGTCCTTATGATTCGATCGTTGCTGCAGTTAGCCATGATGAGTATTGTAAATGGTCAGAAGAGAAATTCAGGGAACTATTAAATAAAGATGCGCTTTTTGTTGATATTAAAGGAATATTCAGGCAAAAAGTAATAGATTTTGATTATTGGAGTTTATAATATAGATATTCACAGGGTAGCTCAGAAGTTATCACTGTGTAACACGGTAGCCTGATATTATAATTAATTTGGGAGGTTACCGGCTAAATAGTTTTTAGGGAACCGTTATTAGGGGCCCATCTTCATTGTTTTATCAGGGCTCAGTATTTTTTTGTATGTGACTGAGGTGGCGGAGCTGTATTTATTACAAAAATATTGATCTTTAGTTTACTCATGACATGCAAATTAGCATTGACTATTAAGCCCTGTACATTCATTTCGTTGGTGAGCGGAAATCGCTCAATTTGGGTTTTATAAAAATTAATAAATAATAAACACATGAAGATTCTAATTACTGGTACTGCCGGATTTATAGGATTTCACCTGGTACAAAAGCTCATTGATTTGAATTACGAAATATTGGGTCTGGACAATATTAATGATTATTATGAACCTTCTCTCAAATACGATCGATTAAAGGTTACAGGAATAGAAAAAAAGGATATTGAATACGGCAGTATAATACAAAGTCGCAAGTATCAAAACTATCGATTCTGTAAACTTGATTTGTCTGATAAAGAGGGTGTATTTGCCTTTTTTAAGAGAGAAAAATTTGACAGGATTTGTCATTTGGCGGCCCAGGCAGGAGTTCGTTATAGTATCACCAATCCTTATGCATATCTCGAGAGCAACTGGATTGGTTTTTTGAATATACTTGAAGCTTGCAGACATTATGACGTGGAACATCTGGTTTACGCGAGCAGTTCAAGTGTTTACGGACTGAACCAGTCTATGCCGTTTTCAACCAGAGATAATATTGATCATCCCATTAGTCTTTATGCTGCCAGCAAGAAAAGCAATGAATTAATGGCGCATACTTATAGTTACCTTTATAACCTGCCCACCACAGGACTTCGGTTTTTTACGGTTTATGGTCCCTGGGGTCGACCTGATATGGCACTGTTCTTATTTACCAAAGCAATATTAAATGGTCAGCCAATAGATATTTATAATGAAGGAAATATGCAGAGAGATTTTACGTTTATTGATGATATAGTGGAAGGTGTTAAACGTGTCATAGAAAATGTACCATCGGGAAATGAAGAATGGGATGGAATGAATCCGGATCCTTCTTCTTCACCTGCGCCTTATAAAGTCTATAATATAGGAAACAGCAGTCCTGTTCAACTCATGGATTTTATTAAAGCGATAGAGGAAGAATTGGAGATTGAGGCTGAAAAGAATTATATGCCACTTCAACCTGGAGATGTGCCAAAGACATGGGCAGATGTGGGAGGACTGAAAGCAGAGCTGGGATATTACCCCAATACAGAGATTAAAGAAGGGGTTCAAAGATTTATTCAATGGTATAGAGAATATTATAAAGTTTAAATGATGGGCAACCTGAAAAATTCAAAAATTTTGGTTATTGGTGGGGCAGGCTTTGTAGGGAGCTTTGTTATTCGCGAACTGCTTAAAAGAGATGTAAAAAAGGTGGTTGTCTATGATAATTTCGCAAGAGGAAAAATGGAGAACATTAGCGAGCCCCTGAAAGATGATAGGTGTGAGCTTTTCCAGGAGGGTGGCGATATCAGAGATATAGATCTCCTGAATGAAGCCATGAAAGACATGGATTATGTGTTCCATCTGGCGGCAATGTGGCTGCTTCATTGCAGGGACTATCCGCGGACAGCCTTTGAGGTGAATATAAAAGGAACTTTTAATGTGCTTGAAGCCTGTGTGAATAATAACATTAAGAAACTGGTATATTCATCCTCAGCCTCAGTATATGGAGATGCAGAAGAGGTACCCATGACTGAAAACCATCCTTTTAATAATCGCAACTTTTACGGAGCTACCAAAATTTCCGGTGAAGCAATGTGCAGGGCTTTTTATGACAGATATGGACTTGATTATATTGGTCTTCGTTATATGAATGTGTATGGTCCACATCAAAAACAAGATTCAGTTTATTCTGGTGTGATTCCCATTATGCTTAATAAGATTGACAAAGGAGAGACTCCGGAAATAAACGGGGATGGCTCTCAGGCTTATGATTTTATCTATGTCGAGGACGTAGCCAGGGCCAATGTGATTGCTGCAGAATCAAATAAAACAGATGATTTTTATAATGTGGGTACTGGCATACAAACATCCATCAAGGAACTCTGCAGCACGATTTTAAAATTGAAAAATTCAGATTTGCAGGTACATTTTAAACCTTACTCAGAGGACGATGCCCGAAGACTGGTTCAGAACAGGATTGGATCCACAAAGAAAGCCAATGCAGAACTGGGCTTTTTATATCAGTATAATTTGGAGAATGGTTTATCCAGGTTGATTAACTGGAGAAATAAACAACAATCATATTAATGCAGTTACCTATTACCAAACCTTTTATTACTGAAGAAGAATTTAAACTGATTCAGCAACCTTTAAAAACCGGATGGCTTGTTCAGGGCCCCATGGTAAAGGAGTTTGAAGAGCGAATTGCTGAGTTTACCGGGGCTGATTATGCTGTGGCTGTTAATTCATGTACTTCCGGTCAGTTTATTTTGTCAGGGATTATTGGAATTGAACCGGGAGATGAGGTGATTATTCCAGCCTTTACCTGGATATCAACAGCTAATGCAGCGGAGTTCACTGGTGGAAAAGCCGTCTTTTGTGATATTGATTTGAATACATTTAATGTGGATGTGAAGGAAATTGAAGCCAGAATCAATAAAAAGACAAAAGCAATCTTTCCTGTTACATTATTTGGTTTACCTCCTGATATGCATGCCATTCGTTCTTTAGCTGAAAATTATAACCTGAAAATAGTTGAAGATTGTGCTTGTGGACTTGGAGGAAGAATCAGAGATACTCATTGTGGACTTTTTGGTGATGCCGGGGTGTTTTCTTTTCATCCGAGAAAATCAATTACTACAGGAGAGGGAGGAATGATCATAACAAATAATAAAGAAATTTATGATAAAGCCAGGAGTCTGCGAGAGCACGGGGCAGAGAAAAATGATTACGACCGGCATACCGGGATAAGAAGCTTTGAATTGACACAATATTCGATTTTAGGCTACAATATGCGAATGACTGATTTACAGGGAGCTATGGGTGTAGCCCAGGCGAAGAAGATCAATAATATCTTTGAACGGAAGAAACAACTTGCCAATGAGTTTAATTATCGGATAGATGAGATTGGTTGGCTGTCAAAGCCTTATGTCCCCAAAGGCTATTTGCATGGTTTTCAAACTTATTGTACTCTTTTTAAACCTGAAGAAGCAATAAATGCTGTTGCTAACAGGGATCAGTCAAAAATTGACAGGTTACACACCGAAAGAAATGTGATCATGGAGTTTCTGGAAAAAAGAGGGATCAGTACCCGCCCCGGAACACATGCAGTACATATTCAGGAATTGTATAAACAAAAATATCAGTTAAATCCCATGGATTTTCCAAATGCTTATGCTGCTGATAGATTGACAATTGCGTTGCCTTTTTATCCAACAATGAATGAGGAGGAAATTGATTATCTTTTTGAAATCCTTAAAGAAGTGAACTTATAATGTGTGGTATAACCGGGATATTTAATTATAATAAGGAGCCCGTTTCAATAAAGGTTCTCCGGAGCATGACTGATGCAATAATTCATAGAGGGCCTGATGACCAGGGAGTATGGAATGGAGATTATGTTGGACTGGGACATCGCCGGCTTGCCATACTTGACCTTTCTTCAGCAGGCAGACAGCCTATGCTGAGCCATGATGGAAGATACATCATCGTTTATAACGGCGAGATCTATAATTTTCGTGAATTGCGTGTAGAGTTGGAAAGCAAGGGATATGACTTCCATTCTCGTACCGATACGGAAGTTGTACTTAATTCATGGGCCTGCTGGGGAAAAGATGCCCTTCTCAAATTCAACGGGATGTTTGCATTTGCTATCTGGGACAGGAAAATGAAAAAACTTATCCTGGTTAGGGACAGGTTTGGCGTCAAACCATTATATTATTTTGACAATGGTAAAAAAATCCTGTTCGGTTCGGAGATAAAAGCAATTCTCCAACATCCTGATTACAAAACTGAAGTTTCCAGCAGGGCATTAAATGAATATTTTACTTTTCAAAACGTGTTTTCGGATTTAACTCTGTTCAAGGGAATTAAATTATTACCGGCTGCCAGTCATCTTGAATTTGTTTTGGAAAAAGGATTACAACACGAAAATAAATACTGGGATTTTAATTTTAGTGAAGAAGAGTTATTCCCGGATGAGAGAGAATACATTTCTGAATTGAACAGGCTTTTTAAACAAGCCGTTAACAGACAACTTATAAGTGATGTTGAAATTGGCTCATACTTAAGTGGAGGAATGGATTCCGGTGGGATAACCAGTATCGCCGCCAAAAGCTTTAAGAATTGGAAGACTTTTACAGCAGGGTTTGATCTTTCTTCAGCAAGTGGAATGGAGTTGGCTTTTGATGAAAGGGATAGAGCTGAGTTTCTTTCCCATAAATATCAAACAGAACAGTATGAAGTGGTATTAAAAGCGGGAGATATGGAACGGGTAATGCCCGATTTGATTTGGCACCTGGAAGATCTTAGAGTAGGACAATGTTATCCGAATTATTATATTAACCGCCTGGCATCTAAGTTTGTAAATGTTTCTCTGGCCGGTGTTGGCGGTGATGAACTCTTTGCCGGGTATCCATGGCGATACTATCGTACTGTGGTTAACAAAGATTATGAAGATTATATTGATAAGTATTACCATTACTGGTCAAGATTAATTGCTGATGAAAATAAACCTTACTTTTTTAAAGATTCTGTAAACCAGGATTTAAAAAACTATCATACAAAGGATGTTTTTAAAAGTGTATTAAATCATGCAGATCAGTTTCAGCAAATAAGCACACCTGAAGATTATATTAACAATTCACTTTACTTTGAAATAAAAACCTTTCTTCATGGATTGCTGCTGGTGGAAGATAAATTAAGTATGGCACA
>CAZWHH010000097.1:6183-7826 GCA_964633615.1 uncultured Bacteroidales bacterium
CAGGGCTTTTCTGCTCCCGATGCAAGCTGGTTCAAAGGGGAAAGCATAGATTATATTCAACGCCTCTTATTTGATAAACGGGCAAGAATTTATGATTATATTGAACCTGAAATGGCTCAGAAATTGTTAAATGAGCATTTGACAGGAAAAGAGAACCGAAGATTATTGGTCTGGTCTTTGCTTAGCTTTGAATGGTGGTTGAGGATTTTTATGAAATAATAATTTCTGAAAAACCAATAGAATATTTTGGAAAAGGTCGACTTTCATAATGAGGAACAAAAAAAGAAATTTGATTCTCTTATCTTTTTAAATCCTGACAGCTTTATTCAGCAGACTACAAAATGGGCGGAAATTGTAAGCCCTTTATCCGGAGACCTGCCTGTTTTCTTATATCATGAGACTGAAAAATTTTCTGTTACAGCCAGTTTGTATTTATTTAATTCTCCATTTGGAAAAATCCTTGTTTCTAATATTCAAGCCGGCTCTATCGGGTGTATTGCTTTTAACGGCCAACCTTCTGATCGAAAACAGGCCTACGTAGAATTATTTAAAAAGATTTTGAGAATTGCTGAAGAGGAAAAATGCATCACTTTGACTATTACCTCCAATCCATTTTCTAATGATTCGGAATTAATAAAGCAAGTTATAAAGCCTGAAACAGGCATGAGATCATTTATTTCAATTATTGAGATCGAAAACTTTTTCAACAAGAACGGGGAGGTGGTTTTACAAGATTACAACCGAAGATCAAACTTAAGTCGAAATTTAAAAAAAGCTTATCATCAAAATTTTGAATTTAGGACAGAAAAAGACCAGGATTCATTTGATTACTGGTATCAAAAGGTTCACTCGCAAAGAATCGAAGATTTAGGAGGAAAACCTCTATCTTATAATCTGTTGAAAAATATATTGTTTCATTCCCGGACAGCTGAATACAGCAAATTCTTTACAATTTATAAAGACCATCATCTGATAGGTGGAGATATTTGTGTTTTTAACAAAAACGGCATCCTGGATAATTTCATGATGTCAACTGACAGGGAATATCAAATCCTTGGGGCAAACTATTTCCTGATAGATCAAATATTAAAATGGTGTTACGACAAGAATTTCAAAATCTACAACTGGCAATCAACGAATCCTCCTAAGGGAGGCATTCTACGTTTTAAAGAGCAGTGGGGAAGTAAAGTAAAATCTTATTTTTATTTCACAAAAATTCTTGATCAGCAAAAATTTGATCATATCATCCGAAACAATTCTTTTCAGAAAATTCTGGAAGCTTTTCAGGGTCATTTTTTTGCCCCTTTTCATACGGTTCGTAGATCTGTTTATGGTATTAAATCAAAAGTTGAGAGTCAGCAAATAGCTGATCTGTAACCCCGGGTAATTATGAATTATAAAACGATTGGCAATATTGATATTTATGATGAGTCAACCTGGAAAGATGCTGTTTTTGTTACTATTGATGTAGATTGGGCTAGTGATAGTGTACTGGCTTATCTTTTGGATTTGATAGAAGCTGCTGACCTGGCTTGTACTATTTTCGTTACTCATGAAACCTCTTTAATTTCCAGGATGAGGAACATGAAAAATATTGAGCTGGGTATTCATCCGAACTTTAATCCCTTACTTACCGGAGATAA
>CAZWHH010000098.1:0-7807 GCA_964633615.1 uncultured Bacteroidales bacterium
GTGTTGTTTTGCAGGTAAATTTTGGTCAGCCCCCTGTTAAAGTAGGCTTCAGCAAATTTTTTATCCAGAAAAATGATCTTGTTATAATCATTCAGGGCAGACTGAAAATTTTTATTCCTTATTTTTGCATTGGCTCTGTTATAATATCCGTAAAGGAAATTGGGAGCTAATTGTATGGCTTTGTTATAATCATCAATTGCTTTTTCATAATCGTGATAAGTTACTTCACGTTCTACCTGTTCTTTTTCTAGTTTTGTGTCAAGATTTATTTGCATAATTTTGGAATCATCTTCCATCATTTGGATGTATTGGATCATCTCAGTTCTTATATTTCCCCTGATGAACCAGCCTAAAAAATTATCCGGTTCTTTTTTAATTGCTTTGGATATGTCAGCGAGGGCTTGGTTATAATTACGAGTGGTTTTGCGGCTAATAGCTCTTAATAGATATAGGTGTGTTTTTTCCGGGTAACGAGCCAGGCTGTCTGTAAGTTTTTTTATTCTTTTTTCGTGTTCTCCTCTTGAATATTCATCGGGGGGATTATGGGCAATTATATATTGATCATTCAGAAATTCTGTTTTCCGGTACACACTTGAGTCTTTTAATTGCAAACTCAAAATTTCAGAAATCTTTTGTTTGCTGTCCGGGCTGTAATATATAGAGTAATTATCACGGGGCTCTATTTCATTTTTAATGTTTCCGAATTGCTGGGGGAGATTTTCACTATTTTGTAAAGATATCAGACGGTTGAAGTTTTCAGTGGTATCAGAAAAGTTAATCTCACTTAGTTGATTTTTTCTATATGACTTATTAATCTTTTCGGCAGTTTCTTTGTCT
This sequence comes from uncultured Bacteroidales bacterium, assembly GCA_964633615.1. Lineage (GTDB taxonomy): Bacteria > Bacteroidota > Bacteroidia > Bacteroidales > UBA12077 > JAGXLC01. The sequence continues at coordinate 838 of CAZWHH010000098.1, forward strand.
TTTTCAGCTCCTTTATAGTCCTTCACTTCCCTTCTGGCAATTGCTCTGTTTAGATAAGCCTTGGCAAATTTCGGATACAATTTGATGGCCATTGTAAAATCCCGTATGGCGTGTCCATAATCGTTTATTTGCATTCTGAGAGCTCCACGGTTAAAGTATGACAGAATGTTCTGAGGATTAAATTTTAATACCTGGGTGTAGTCCTCAATTGCTTCGTTATAAGCTCCAATATGTGATCTTATTAGTGCCCTGTTGTAATATGCCAGGGAGTGTGCCGGATTAAGAGAAATCACCTGGTCAAGATCTTCTATGGCCTCCTGGTATTGATTCATTGAATTGTATGTCAGTGCCCTGTTAATTAGCGTGCGATCATTGTTGGGTTCAATATTCAATGCTTTGTTAAAATTGGTAAGGGCCTGTTCATGCTGATCTTTATGAAAATAGATCCTGCCCAGGTGGTTGTATCCGGGAACATAGTTTGAATCGATTTTGAGTGTCTTTTTCAGGTCGCTGATGGCTGAGGAGGTATCCCGGAGATTAAGCTGAGCCAGGGAACGGTAATAGTATGCTTTTTTATCGTTTTGATCCCACCTGATGGCTTTATTAAAATCTTTGATTGCATCCTTGTATCTTTTTTGTCGTAGTTTACAGAAACCACGTTGAATAAAAAGTTCTTTTCCCGGGATGATAAAGTCGAGTGTTGTATTGAAGTCTTTTATAGCTCCATTGAAGTTATACAGCCGTACCCTGGTCATGCCACGGTAATAATAGGCTGAGGCAGCATTGGCTTTGAGTTCTATCGTTTTAGTATAATCTTTTTCAGCACCATAGAAATCACCCAGATTATATTTTGCGATGCCTCTGAGAAAATAAGCATCCGGGAAATCAGGCTTGAAATCCAACACCGTGTTTAATTCATCAATGGCTTCAGAGTATTTATAATAATAAAGCTTTCTTTGAGCTTTGTTGTAATAGTAATTTGTATTGAGTTGAGAAAAAACCGGAAAAGATGAAAATAGGAAAGCCAGAAAAACTGTATGCAAAACAATTATCTTAATAAAACCTTTGTTGATATTTTTCTTTTTATACAAGATTAAATCAGCCTGCTATTTATTGATGAGTTCAAGTATTTTAATTAATTCATTTTTATCGGTTTCATTGAAAGAATTTTTTTCCTTGCTGTCGATGTCAAGCACTCCAATAGTATTTTCCTTGTCATCTTTTAGAGGAATGACTATCTCTGACTGTGATCTGGAATCACAAGCAATGTGTCCGGGAAATTTATGAACATCGGGAACAATGACCGTTTCTTCTTTGTTTATTCCTGCCCAGCAAACCCCTGTATCTTTTTCTAATTCCTGGCATGCTACAGGGCCCTGGTAGGGTCCTACAACAAGTTTGTCATCTTTCAATAAATAGCAGCCGGTCCAGAAGTAATGATCCATTTTATTATGTAATAAAGCAACGGTAGTGGACATGCGTGCCAGTTTGTCTGTAGTCTTTGGTAATATTTCTGTCAGCTGACTGTATATTCTTTTGTATCGGTTTTGTTTTTTTGTATCATTCATTTTTTGTTATATTATTCTTTCTTGTTTTGATTGTTTAAGTAATTAACGCCTTAAAATTAAAATTTGTATTTTTCAAAACCTAAGTTTAGGGATAATATTTTTAATACCAATACTAGATCATTATGAAACCCTCATCTGTATCCTGCAGACAAAAGGCAATGAATATAGCATGAGGGTTACATGGGATGCAGTTTCAAAAAATATAGACTTTGGTAGAAATAAATCTCAGAATATCAAATTAATAATATAACTCTATACGAATGAATTGGTTGACAAGACTGCAAAATAAAGAGAGAAAAGCCTTTGGCCTGCATCTGGGCTATTCTGTTATTGATGGAATGATGAGAGGAGCCCTTATAATGAATGAATTTGTTTTCATTAAAAGCTTAAAAGGGTCTAGTTATCAATTAGGGATGCTGTTCCAATTTAGTGTGATTGTACTGATCTTTTCAATCTTTTTTAACGAGATTTTGCGCCGCACACGGGATAAAAAAAGACTTTTGCGTATTGTAGCTATATTAACACATTTTCCACTTTTGTTGCTGGGATTTTTCCCGGGGAGTGAAAATTTGTATCAGGCCAACCAGTTTTATCATTATGTTTTTTTATTTATTTTTCTTTTTTACTTCTTATCCCGTCCTCTTGTTTTTCCAACAATCAATCTCTTCTTAAAACACAATTACCGGCTCTCGCAATTTGGCAAGTTATACAGTATTGCCACTTCAGTGAACAAAATATTGATGTTGGTTACTACATTTATTTATGGCATTTTTCTCGATTACCATCATTTTGGGTTTATTTATATATATCCCATATTGGGGGTGCTTGGAGCTTTTTCAATATTTTTGCTTTCTAAAATTGACTACTATGAAGAGTCTCCAAAATTTTTCAGGAAATCTTTTTTGGGGTCGATAAAAGAGTCTTTACAAAATTCTTTGGTGATCTTAAAACAAAATATACCCTACCGACATTACGAAATAAGTTTTTTGTTTTATGGTTTTGCTTTTATGAGTACAAAGGCAGTAATAACTCTTTTTTATAAAGAAGGGCTGGATCTGAATTATTCAAGCGTTGCATTGTACCAAAATGGGTTTAATATTCTGGCCATAGGATTGTTGCCAGTTTTTGGAAGCATGTTAAGCAGGGTAGATCCCAGAAGGTTTGTTATTATAACTTATATATCGCTTGCAGCTTACATTTTCTTTATTGGTTTTACAGAATATTTTCCATATTATATTGAGTTATGGGAATTCCAAATCTATTATTTTCTTTTGCTTGCCATCGTTTTTAAAGGCATTTTTGTGGCTACAATGTCTTTATCCTGGAGTATCGGTTCTTCTTATTTTTGTAAGAAAGAAGAAGCAGGAAGCTATCAGTCTATTCATTTGACAATAACAGGAATGAGAGCTGTTTTTGCTCCTTTGATCGGCATATTTTTTTATGAAGTATTGAGTTTCTCCGGAACATTTTCCATTGCCATTTTTTCATTATGTATAGCAGTTTTTATTATGAGGTGGTCTTATAGAGTGAGGAAGATTAAACCAGTTGAAGAATAGAAATATAAAAATTAAATACTCACCTTTTTAAAATTACCCGCAATTTAAGGCTTATACCTCTTTTTTTTTAACTCGCTTATTTTCAATTGTTAAAAAATATTTTGTTTTCATTAATTTTCATATTCAATACACTTATTAATTTTTTTTAGGCGTAAAATAAATAGTGTGGACTTTAATCGCCCGTTAATATATTTTTGTTTAAAAGATTATATTGTATTATGCAAAATGGAAAAGAATATATTGTTGATAGCCAGGTACATAAATCTGTAGTTAGTACCAGGCGTACACCCACTGTTATAATTGATCCGGTAAAAGGGATGATAAGTATTGAAGGCCGTTCAATGCCGGTAAATGCAAACGATTTTTATTTGCCAATTATTAAAAAATTAGGTGAATATATAAAAAGACCAGCCCTGAAAACAACCTGTAATTTTAAAATTGAATATATTGATTCCTCTTCTTCTCAATTAATTCTTCTGTTTATCAAGAAATTGAAATATCTTGAAGAGTTGGGTTATGAACTAACTGTCAATTGGTATTACATGGAAGATGATTATGATATCCTGGATACAGGGAAAACATTTTCGTACTTATCTGATGTAAAGTTTGATTTTATTGCCTGTTTTAACTAAATAAGGATTTGTTATGGACGAAAGAGAAATATTCTCAATAAAGAAATTATACGACCAATTACAACATGTACCGAATCAGGATGTTGTAGATATAAAACCAACAGAAAGAACCCCCAGGGTCGTTTTGAATAAATATGACGGGAGCATTAAGTTTTCTGGAAGATCTATGCCGGATAATGCACGAACTTTCTATCAACCTATTATAGAATGGATTGAAGATTATAAGAAAACTCCGGCGCAAAAAACAACCCTCACTTTTAATTTGGAATATTTTAATTCTTCTTCTTCAAAGATGTTTTTGCAGATTATTAATACTTTGAAGCCCCTGGAAAGTAAAGATGGAGGCTTATCAATAAGATGGTATTATATTGAAGATGATGAGGAAATATTTGATTCAGGGAAAATATTTGAGGAAGTGAGTGAGCTTAAATTTGATTTTGAATGTTATCAATAATTAGTTTGATCAATGCTATATTTTTATTGGTTAATTGAATTTTTATAAGTACTAATTGAATACAACTGCTTATTTTTTAATATAACATGTTATTTATGAGACGGTTAATCGATCATTTGCTTATCAGGTACATTTATTTAGAATTCATATACGAATAATAATTGACTGAATCAAATAGTAAATATTGAAGTATATTTGAGAGTAAATAATAATTTTTTATGGAAATAATGACATCGAGAGAAATATTTGAAAAACTGGAAAAAATCCCTGATGAAAGACTTGTAGAAATTCCCGGCGGGGAAAGGACACCGAAATTGTTACTGGATTCTCAGAGAGGCCTGATCAAAATTACGGGGCGTTCCTTACCGGAAAATTCTAATATATTCTATAAACCAATTTTAGCCTGGATAGATAAGTACATAAATAATCCAAAAGATGAAACGCACGTTGTTTTTGACCTGGAATATTATAATTCATCTTCCTCGAAAATGATCTTAGAGGTATTTAAAAAATTAAGCAATCTGAACCAGCATGGGAAACATGTTTTCGTTGATTGGTACTATTTAGAGGGAGATGATGATATGTTGGATTCTGGTAAGACTTTCGAGGAACTGACTGAAATAAATTTTGATTTTATTTGTTATGTATAGAAAAAAAACTATAATATGGAAATACTAGCAACAAAAGAAATTTTAAAAGAGGTAGCCGAAGCTGCAGATAAGGATGATGTTTTTATTAAAGGTTCAGCAGAAACACCTGAAATTGTTCTTAATTCAAGTGAAGGTGAAATTAAATTTTCCGGTCGTTCTATGCCGGAAGATGCAAAAGCATTCTACCAACCACTAAAAGAATGGATACAAAAATATGCCGAGAGCCCGGCTCCTGGAACACGGGTAGTGTTTGGTTATGAGTATTTTAACACGTCCTCCTCCAAAATGATAATGGAACTTATTGAAGAAGTGAAAAAGATTCAGGAAAAAGACAGTCAATTAAGATTGGAATGGCACTATCTTGAAGATGATGATGACATGCTGGAGGCGGGTGAAGATTATGAAGATATTCTTGATGTGAACTTTGAATTTGTTAGTTTTGAATAATAAGTGGGATGCCTGCAGAAAACAGTAATTTTTGTGGCTCCTTTTGTTTGCTTTGATTATAAATCCAGACGGGACCGTCTATCATATCATTTTTAAAGGAAACAATTCTCTTGTACTCTCCTTCTTTATTAAGATATAGCCACGGTCCCTCTTTGTTGTCATTGATATACATTCCTTTTTCTCTTAGTTTACCGTTCTTATAGAATAAATGCCATCTGTCTTCCGCTTTACCATTTTTGTAAGTTCCTGATTGTTTAATTTTTCCATCGGGGTAATATACTTTCCAGGGTCCGTCATATTTATCATTGTGGAATTCTCCCATTGCATGCAGCGCTCCGTCATCATAATAAGAGCGCCAAATGCCTTGTTTCTCGTTTTCTTTATAATTTCCGGTTTGCAGAATCTGTCCATTTTTATGAAATTCGTAATATTCCCCTGTTAAATTTCCATTTTGGTAGTTCGCTTTAATATTTAGATGTCCGTCACTATAGTACGCCCGATATTCGTTGTGAAGTTTACCGTTTTTATAGAAACATTTTCTTTGGAGATTCCCGTTTTCGTAATATACAAGGAGAGTATCCTCAAATTTTCCGTTCTTTTTATACCCTTTATAGTTAATTTGTCCGTTTTTATGGTACTCTTCCCATATTCCGTTTTCTTTCCCCTTTTTTATATGATATCTTTTATAAAGGTTTCCGTTGGGATGGAAAATTTTTGTCAGCCCTTCGACTTTACCTTTGTTATATTCAACAATCGACTCTTTGCTACTGTCTTGATAAAATGTTTTGAAAGGCCCATGTAGATTCCCTTTTTTGTATTGTCCTTTTTGTTTTAACGTGCCATTTTTATAATATACTTTATAAGGTCCTTCTTGAACCCCTTTTTTATAAGTAATCTCTTTTTTTATTTCTCCGGTGGGGTAGTAGATTTTCCATTTTCCTGTGGGCAGCCCTTCGGAAAACGTTCCTTTTTGTTTTAATTGCTGATTTTTAAAATAATAGAAGTAATCCCCTTCTTTGATGGTATCCTGATTCTTATTCAGATATCCGAAGTATTTTTCTTTAAGCAGGGTATCCTGGTAAAAGGTTTTAAATAGTTTGTTTTGTCCATGCACAGGAATACTAAAAGATATTGTAAGCCAAATACCAATAAAAAAGAAGAAAAAGTTGAATGAGTTATTCCACATTAATAATAATTTGTGTTCCTTCTAAAGATTCATTATTTCCATAATCTAAGATTGCGGCTAAGGAATACTTTCCTTTTGGTAAATTATTCGAAACTGGCAATTCTATGGTTCTGGAAGATTGTGGATAGGTAGTAATGGTAATAGGTTTGAACTTTTTCTCATAGGCAGTATTTAAATTAGAAGCAATAAGGTACACTTTGCAATCTTTTATTTTATTTCCCACATTGTCAATATTTACTGCAAAATTCCTTTTATTATCCTCCTCCACCTCTTCCTGCTGCTGCGTAACTTCTCTGAGATTATTAATGATAACCCGGGTGGATTGACCCGATTCAGGGGTATAAGTGATATAAACGTCTATTCTCCCCAGGATATTTACACCTGTTTGAAGTTCCTGATCTGCAGAATAGGCAGTTTGTTCCTTGGCTGTATTGACACTTAGTATTCCCCACTTTGAAGTATAATCATCATTGGGTG
>CAZWHH010000099.1:0-2973 GCA_964633615.1 uncultured Bacteroidales bacterium
CTTTTTTTGCACCTTGGATTATGATAAATGTTCATAAGTATATATTTTTTTAGTTATCACCATATTCCATTAAATAGTTTTTAATAAAGAGATCCAGATCTCCATCCAGTACATCCTGCACATTAGATGTTTCAGTATTCGTTCTCAAGTCTTTTACCAACTTATAAGGATGTAAAATATAATTACGGATTTGTGAACCCCATTCAATTTTTTTCTTATCCTCTTCAATTTTATCTTTTGTTTCTTTCTTTTTTTGCATCTCAATTTCATACAGCTGAGACCGTAACATTCGCATAGCCTTTTCTTTGTTTTTGTTTTGCGAACGGGTTTCCTGATTTTCAATTGTGATTCCGGTAGGTACATGTTTCAGTCTAACAGCAGTTTCTACTTTGTTTACATGTTGTCCTCCGGCCCCACTTGAGCGAAATGTTTCCCATTCAATTTCACCAGGATTAATATCAATTTCGATGTTATCTTCAATAACAGGAGATACGAATACAGAAGCAAAAGAGGTATGTCTTCGGTTATTAGAATCGAAGGGAGATATTCGAACCAGTCTGTGCACTCCGTTTTCGCTTTTAAGATACCCGTATGCATATTCACCCTCGAATTCCAGGGTAACCGATTTTATACCTGCCTCATCTCCTGTATGGCGGTAGACTTCTTTTACTTTATAATTATTTCGTTCGCCCCAGCGGATGTACATTCTCATAAGCATTTCTGCCCAGTTGTGACTCTCTGTTCCGCCAGCTCCGGGATTTATTTGTAAATAAGCTCCATATACATCTTCTTCTTTACCCAGCATATTCTTCAATTCTAATTTTTCAATCAGCTTAAGAATATTGGAGACTTTTTGATTTAGGTCTTCCTGACTGGCTTCTCCCTCCTCAAAAAACTCCTGGTAAATTTTAAGCTCTTCAAAGGCTGTTTCAATTTCATCAAAAGCTTTTGTCCAGGTTTTTAACGAAGAAATTTTTTTTAATTGTTTTTCAGCTTTTTGGGGGTCATTCCAAAAATCCGGAGCCTGGGTCTTTTCTTCTTCTTCTTCTATCTGGATTTTTTTATTATCGATGTCAAAGATGCCTCCTCAGCGCATTTTTGCGCTTTTCAATTTCTTGTATTTCTTCTGAGATGATCATTTTTGTATTCTTTTTTAGACAAAATTATAAAATAAGAGAAAAAAATGGAATAAAAAAAGGGACTTATTGAAAAGCCCCTTTTCTTAAAAGACCTAATTTACTATGAATTATTGATTTTCCATTTTTTCCATTTCTTTTTCAAAAGTCTCTTTGTATTTCTCGTAGTCATAATCTACGCGAAGTCTTTTGTCTTTTGAAAGTCTTTCATCCATAGCACTTTCCAAATTATCAACACCCATTTCAATGGCTACATAAGTTTTGTATTTTCCAGCTTTTGTACGGGTGTGTTTTTGACAAATGGTTTTCACATTGTTGAGCTGTTGATTAATCACTTCACGGTTAAGTGACTCAAATCTTTCTTCAACTTCCTCTACATTATTGAATTCTCTTGAGTTCACGTAGTTGTCAGTGGCACCTTTGATTACAGTCTCAATTTGACCAGCTAAAGCAGCTTTCGCATTACTCATGGCTTTTTTCCTTGAAGTCATTTGATCTCTGCTTTCGCCTATAGCATTTGCTCTGAAATTCTTTTTATCAGTTCTGTATTCTGGTCCGGAACAGTAGTAGGTAATTAACTCCTCTTCCTGTGCAGATACGTTCTTAGCAGCTTCTTTTTTAGAACTACAGCCTGTTAATCCAACGCTTAGGATAAAGGCTCCAACTACTAAATAATTTAATGTTTTGTAAACTTTGGTTTTCATAATTGTTGTTGTTTAAAGGTTAAAAATTTATTCTACGTATTTCTGGTATTATTTGGTTTTTGATTTGTTCTTCGACTTTTTTCCTTGCATCTTGCGCGGCCATGCTAAAGCTGCCTGTTTTCATTCCTTTTATATTATTAAGGCCTGTACTGTATATCTCGGCATTTGTTTTAGCATTTGTAAGTCCTATATTACAATTCGCATAGGCAGTGTGTAAATTCAGTCTGTCCATCTTTTTTCCTTTGATAATATTGGCATTTACTTTAATTAATACATCTGCTTTACTTTTATCGCTGACAAATGAAAAGAACCCTTCGGATAATTCTTTTTTAAATAATTTAGCGATGGGTTTTGATGGCATATTTTGTCCGAACTGTGTTTCTTCCGCTTCAAAATAAGCTTTCATATCACTCACATTTACAATGATATTTCCCTGAGGAACATTACTTACGTTATTAAACATTTGCTTGAGTAAGGTCCCCTCTTCGTCTCCAAAATAAACCTCAGTGTCGAGAGCCGCTTTTATTTTTTGTCTTTCTCCTTTGGGTGCCATTTCAGCAATAGAACAAATCACTTCACCATTATTGTTGGTATTAGCTTTTTCTGTATTATCAATGTCTAATTCAGGGAAGGAAAAAATGATGGGTAGATTATTAATGGGTTGTTTGGTTCCTTTTTTATTATAAGTAACATAAGCCTTGACAGCAGTTGAGTTGGACGATAAAGCCTTTATTTCATATATTTCTTTGCCTGGTTCAATAGTCAGGGAACTAAAAATATCCTGAATATTTTGATAGATTGAATTCCCCAGGTTAATTCTTCCTTCCAGCGTAAATACAGAGATATCTTCATCCAGGTGTTTTTTTATGGCATCAAAACTTTTTACATAATAGTCCAATGCGTTGTGAAGGTTATAATTTTCTTCTGCTTTTCGGGCCTTTTCATAGAAATCTTTGGCAAGATTTTTAGCTTTTTCCAGCTTTTCTCTTTTCATCCTTGCATATTTCTCTTTCGATAACCTGTAGTAGACCCAGTAATTATCATTTCCTTCGTAGGAATCAACCAGTTCGAAATCTTTAATCTCGTCTTTTACTTTTGTTTTTGTATAGGATTCAAACTCTTCCTTAAAACCT
>CAZWHH010000099.1:3073-7796 GCA_964633615.1 uncultured Bacteroidales bacterium
ATATCTTTTATGGTTAATGAAGTCTTCATTTTTTAATAAATCAATAATCTTTTCCTGCTCTTGGTTTCCAACTTTCCAGTGTTGCATTTTTTGTCTGATATCCTCCTCACATTTTTCTCCTCTCATGCAGAATTTAGAAAGTTTCCGGATCAAATTTTGTTCTTCGCTCATAGGCTGGATTTTATAAACCTGTCTTTTCCATTAATGTCTTTATGGAGTACAATTTTCCTAAATCCTTTCTTCGAAAGCAAAGCAGCCACTTCATTTCCTTTTTTTTCATTGATTTCAAAAAAAAGGCTGCCGTTTTTTTTAAGGTGGACTAAGGCAAATTCGCTGATTTTATCGTAGAAAAATAAAGAGTCGGAATCATCAACAAACAAGGCTTCAGGAGGCTCAAAATATTTGACATTATCCGGGATCAGGGGCATTTCTTTATTTAAAATATAGGGTGGATTGCTGACTATGATGTCAAAACTCTCAAAGCCAAATTCCTGATCAACAGCAATATCGTGCTCAAGAAAATGAACTTTTACATTATTAACGGATGCGTTTTCCCGGGCAAGATTTAGAATTGATTTATTTATATCAGTTGCCCAGACTTGTGAATGGGGAATAATTCTGGCCAGGGATATTGCTATACAGCCGCTTCCTGTTCCAATATCAAGAATTTTTGGATTTGTTAATTTATTATCGCTAATAACCCATTCAACTAGTTCTTCTGTTTCCTGGCGGGGAATCAGGACATTTTTGTCCACCTTTAACCTGCAATCGCGGAAATATGTTTCTCCTGTAATATATTGTACAGGCTCTGCTTTTTTTAACCTCGAAACAATTTCTTTTATTTTTTTAAGCTTTTCTGGAGCTGGGTTTAAATTTTCCTTTAAAAGAATCTTTGTTTTTTCTAAATTTATTGTATATTCATAGATGATTTGAATTAAGCTATCGATTTCACGTTCAGGATAAAGTGCGCTCAATTCATTCTTTATCCATTTTGATAAATCGTTCAGGGAAGCGAAATCTTTCATAAGATCAAAAATAAAAAATTGCATATAAATATAAATAATGTTATCAGAAGATGAAAAATATATTCGCCGGTGTAATGAACTGGCTGTTCAGGGAGCAGGATATACTTCGCCAAATCCATTAGTTGGTTCGGTTGTGGTGTACAATAGAGAAATAATTGGCGAAGGTTATCACAGGGAATATGGAAAAACACATGCTGAAATAAATGCAATTGAATCTGTTAAAAACAAGGAGCTTTTAAAAAAATCAACTCTTTATGTGAATCTGGAACCTTGTTCTCATTATGGAAATACTCCTCCCTGCGCCAGACGTATCGTGCTTGAGGGGATTCCCAAAGTGGTTATAGGAACCACTGATACCTCATCAAAAGTTGCAGGGAAGGGCATTAATATTCTGAAAGAGGGGTTATGTAATGTAACAGAAGGAGTGCTGGAAGAAGAATGCAGAGAGGTCAACCGAAGATTCTTTACATATTATGAAAAAAAAAGACCCTACATTATTTTAAAATGGGCTCAGACAATGGATGGGTTTATCGATAAAATAAGAAATGCCGGAGATCCCATTCAACCTAACTGGATCACCAATCAACTGTCAAAACAACTCGTTCATAAATGGAGAACTGAAGAAGCCGGAATATTAGTTGGGAAAAATACGGCCGTTATGGATGATCCCCAGTTAACAGCAAGGGAATGGAAAGGAAAAAATCCTTCCCGTTTCTTAATTTATGAAGATTTGAATTCCATGGATTCTTTAAGATTAATGAAGGATGAGTTTCCGTTAACCGTATTTCGTGATCAAAAAATGGTTTCTGATTTTCAACATGAAAAGCAAACTAGTAAAGAATTTATAGACATTGGCTTTGATCAAAAACTGGAAAAGGAAATATTGAGGATTATTTGGGAGAAAAAAATAAATTCTCTTATAATAGAAGGGGGAAGCCAAACTTTACAAAAATTTATTAATAAAAAACTGTGGGATGAGGCAAGAGTGTTTGTCGGGGAAAAAATTTTCGGGGAAGGAATAAAAGCTCCGGAGATTAAAAATAAAAAACTAATAGAAATGGAAGATTTAAAAGAAACAAGATTATATTTTTTTCGTAAAAATTTATAAACCTTTCATTTTGCTTTATTTATATCTATTTATTTATTATTTTTGGAATGATTTATGCTGGAATTAAAAAGATTGATAACAATAAATATTATATAGCCATGAATACCTTCAAAGTAAACACACTGATAATTATTCTGATTCTTATCGGAGGCTTGTTTTCCCAGTGTACAAATAAACTCTATAAAACAGGAATGGAGTTTTATGATTCTGGAAATTACAATGATGCTGTAGCTCAATTTTCGAAATGGATTGAAGAAGATACGGACAATTCCAAAGCTTATGTTGCCAGGGCAAATGCTTATAAAAAACTGGATAAAAAAAGAAAGGCAGCTGAGGATTATCAGAGAGCAGGAATGTTTAAAAAAGATCCTGAATTGTTTATGAAGGCCGCCAACTTGTATATGGAAATAGAGGATTTCGAAAATGCAAGTAAAATGGCCCGGCGTACCATTGAGCTGGAAGACGATTATATAAAAGCCTATAAGCTGGATATTAAGGCACTTATCGAATTGGAAAAGTATTCAGAGGCTTATGAAAATAGCAAACGATTAACAGAACTGGAAGAAAATGGACCTAATTATTATTGGCAAGGGTTTGTTGCCGAAAAACTGGATAAAAATGAAGAGGCTGAAAATGATTTTCGAAAAGCTTTAGGATACATGCCTGATGATATGTCTACCCATATTGCCCTGTCCCAGGTTCTGTTAAAAACCGGGCAATATGATAAGGCCCTTAAAGCATGCGATGAAGCATTGGCAGTTGATGCGAAAAATAAAGATGTTTTGTTGATTAGAAGCAAAGTATACAAACAAAAATTAGAATATCCCAAAGCAATTAATGATTTATCAAAAATTCTGCTTTTTAGTCCGGATGATCAGGATATTTTCTTTAGACGTGGCTTATATTACCAGGAGTTCAACCAGAATATGAATGCGTTAAATGACTTTAGTAAGGTAATAAGTCTTGATCCGCAAAATGCCAATGCATATTATTTTCGGGGTAAATCACACGAAGAAGTCACCAATTATAAAAAAGCGATTAACGACTACGAGAAGTTTATACAACTGGCTGCTAAAGATACTTTGGTACAGGATAAAATTGCAGAAGTAAAAGATAGACTCTATGAACTCAAAAAGGAGGATAATGCACCTGAAATAGCATTTGCTGATTCAATCAATAGAGAAGGTAAAACTTTAATTATTCCTGGTGACGCGGAAAAAATTTTCTTGTCAGGAACTATCATTGATGAAAATGATTTGAAAACCTTTAAAATAGGAGATCAGGATATTGATTACCAAACCAAAGAAGACAAAATAGTTTTTGCTGCAAAAGTACCCCTGAATGATAAAAACGGAATAACAGTTTTAGTGCAGGATGTATATGACAACACCAGAGAATTATATTATCCGGTCAAAAAGACAGAAATCACGCCTCCTGAAATCAAACTTATAACTCCTTATGCTTCGGATGATGGGGAAATATACCTCCAAAATGACAATTCAAAGTTATATGTTGAAGGAAAAATCGAAGATAAAAGTTTGATTAAAGATATCTATATTGAAGATAAAGTAGCCAGTTATTCAGAAAGAATTCAAAATCCTCAATTTTCGGCGACAATTGATATTTCAAATAAAAATGAGATAACAGTTAAAGCTATTGACATACATGGCAATACAAAAACCCGACAGTTTAAATTTAATCGCGAGGGAGTTAATATTGCCAAAGACAACCCAATGGGTAAAACATGGGTGGTCTTTATAGAAAATTCAGATTATGAAACTTTTGCCAGTCTTGATGGACCAGTTAAAGATGTAAGTGAAATTAAATCCGTACTTGCTAATTACAGGATTCATAATTTTATACACAAGAAAAATCTTACCAAGAGGGAGCTTGAAAAATTCTTTTCAATTGAGTTAAGAGATTTGGTAAGGGCAAATAAAGTAAATTCATTGCTTATATGGTATGCAGGTCATGGAAAGTTCATTAATGAAACAGGTTACTGGGTGCCCGTAAATGCTGACAGAGATGATGAATTTTCATTTTTCAATATAAATAATTTAAAATCTTCATTACAAGCTTATTCAAAACTTGTTACACATACCTTGGTGGTGACCGATGCATGTGAATCAGGACCTTCTTTTTACCAGGCAATGAGATCAATTCAAAAAAAACGAGACTGCAGCAACTGGAGGGATACACAGGCAAAATCAGCTCAAGTATTGTCTTCTGCAGGCTATGAACTGGCTGTAGATCAATCGCAGTTTACTAAATCTTTTGCCAACACATTGGCTAATAATCCCAATGCCTGTTTGCCTATTGAGGACATTGTATCCAAGGTGACAGTGGCTGTATCTAAAGCCGGAAGACAAAAACCTCAATTTGGAAAGATTGCGGGACTGGAAGATGAAGGAGGCACTTTCTTCTTCATTTCAAAAGAGAAATAAAAAAATATATTTATGATACATTTTGATTTTAATTTATCAAACAGAGTTACCCGATCTGTTCTTTGGGTAACTCTTTTTTTTATTTTATTTCTGCGCTCATTAGCTGTTGAAGCACAGGAGTACTACTTTGATCAATACAGTGTTAA
>CAZWHH010000100.1:0-7770 GCA_964633615.1 uncultured Bacteroidales bacterium
CTATGATCCTTGTCTTAAAAGTTTCTCCCTGGTAGAGCACATTCTTATCCCTTTGCTCATAGGGATAAGCTGAAGTGGATTGTAAATCGAATGTTTTCATAGTGTTTTAATCTTAAAATTAGACATTTTTGTGATTCCTGGAGAGGCTGTCTAAAAAAAGTACATTAATGTTTTTCACGCAAAGGACTGCAAAGATTTGCGCAAAGCACGCAAAGACTAACTATTTGAATTACGCTATATTTGCGGTCTTTGCGTTTCGTCAGCGATCTTTGCGTGAACAGTTTTTTTCCTTTTCAGACAACCTCTATTCAAAGAACATTTTTACAATATAATTCTATTTCTCTTCATCCATCTCACGGATGGCTTCTTCTATATCCTCCAGTCGTTCCTGAAGGCATTCACGCTGGTGTTCGAGGATTTTTCTTCGCTTTTTCCTGCTCCAGAACATAGGATGATGACCCGGCATTCCTGCACCATGGCAATGGTGGCTTCCTTTTTTGGGATGATTTGAATGACAACACATAATCGACCTCCTTGTTTGATTTAACAATTTCTCTATTATAATAACGCAAAATTATAAAATTTATTAAGTATATGCAAATATACTAAAACAAATAACAGTTAATATGTTTTTACAGAAATTCACAAAAAAGCAAAGATGACTTGATGGATAGACTCTAATTAGATTGGTATGGAAGCCTATTCCTATAAGCTCATTTCGAATATCAGGGAGTAATTAAAAGAGGATTATTGTCCGGCTCTCAATAAATCCTGAAGCTGATTAAAGTATTTTTCCACCTGTTCGCTGTTAAGTTCATAGTGAATATGGTAACCCCGGCGGGCGCTTTTTACAAGACTGGATTGCCTGAGTATTCGAAGATGCTGGCTGGTAGCCGACTGGCTCACACTGATATGTTGTGATATTTTGCTTACACACCTGGGGTTATCTGCTTTGGCAAGGTATTCAACGATTTTCAGGCGCGTAGGATCGGACAGGGATTTGAAAAAATGACTCAGTTCCGTTATATCCTGCATGGTTTGTTTTTATGCAAAGATAATGAAAAAATAAAACTGAAAGATTTTATTCCATTCTGCTGTGATAGCTACTCAAAACCTTTGGTTGGCTTTATGATGGATGAAAAAAATTAAGATATTCCTGGTTATGGCCACTAAATGAAAATTTTTACATTTAAAGAGCAATTTGCAATTCGCAAATCACAAATTCACTAATAATGATAATTTTGTGAGGAACCTGAATTTCTTTGCTTTTTTATCAACATCCTCAATATCTTTTGCCTGTTCTTGTATCTATTTGCTTTAGTTGTGTCCTTTAACATACTGATCAATAAGGGTAACTAATTCACTCCAAATGAGTATATTTTGTATGTACCCTATTCGGGGTCCTTACATGAAATTGTATCAGTAATGAGTTGATATAAAAATTCTAGCTGTAGGTGGCTGAATCTGGCCACCCCGACAAATTACAATAAGCCTTACAGAGATGTAGGATTTTTTTATTAGCTGCAACTTTTATTCAAAGAAAAAAGGAAAAGAAAATATCCGATAAAATGAGTATACCTTCGAAAGTCCAACCCGGATTTCAAGTTCTTACTGATCTGCTAATGTAATCTGCTCAACTAGTTTTGGAGCTGAAATGCCTTGTAAGCAGCAATTGATGTAATGATGCCATAAAAAAGAGCAACCAGGCCAACCACATTTATTATGACAGCAGCACCTTTAAAAGGGACTAATATAAAGAGTAAACCAAAAGCAACCAGGATGAGGTTTCGTAATATACTGAGCCAGAATAAATAAGGTTTGTTTTTAATAATAAAATTAAGATTGATGATTCCAAATATTAAGGCTATAATACCCAGGATAATTACAAACAGGTTGACAACAAATGAAGGGAAAATGATAAAAATTAATCCGATCAATATATTGGCTAATCCTTCGTAAAACCAAAAATCAGATATTTCTCTAAATTTTGATTTGTTAATTATCACCAACAAAAGGCCGACCCCCAAAAGCAATATGCCAAAAAACTGGACAATAGCTTTTAGGGTTACCTCCGGATTTACAATAGCTATAATGCCGAATATTATCATAATTGCTGCCTGGATCACAAGAAACCAGGGATGGTTAAATCGTAAGTTATTCATCATCTTTTTATTAATTGTTTAATCTTCCATAAAAATAGCAAAAAAAGCACAATCCCATATCAAAATTAATCCTTCTCCAACTTCTCCACCGCCATCTTATAAAATTTATTATCAAAATTTAAATTTGCATAAGTCTCTATAATGGCCTGCCACTGTTTGTTGGCTTTGGCAGTATCACCCATTTTTTCATATATCATCCCGTAATAAGCCAGTTTCATCTCCCTGGATAAATATAACTTGCTTTCGTTCAATGTCTCAAGTGCTTTTTCAGGTTGATCGCTGTTTATGTGATCTCTTGCCTGCTTGTAGGTTTTAGCTATGGAAAGGTTGCTGTTGATGCTTGTCCTTAAGAGATTGCTTTTATTCCCGACTTCTTTCTTTGCTCTTTCCAGCACTTTTATTGATTTGTCAATGCTGTCGACCATGGTTAGTGTCCATCCGTAATCATTTAGATAACGGGGCTTGTCGGGCTTTTTGCTTAGAAGCTTTTCGTAAATCTTTAGTGATTTTTTATAATTCCCGTCCCTCGACGTTTTGATGGCATTGTTATATCTGCTGTCATCTTCAGAACAAGCTGAAAGTAAAATGATCAGGGAAAAAAAGATTAGTTTGTAAAGTCCTGCCTTTTTCATGGTCATTGTGATTTAAAATTTTAACTAATGTAAATAAAACGCATATTATTTGCAAAGAATTTTTTGCAAATGTTCCACTGATGTATTAAAGGATATCAAAAGTTTCGCGCGTTTTATTTCACCCGTCAATATTCAGCGGTTTATAAACAGTTTGGCTCAATTGCCGGAAGTAATTGAATGCAACCAAATAACCGTGGGCGATAATATGATTATAAAAGTAGCCCTCCGAAGGACAGAGGAATTGGAAAAGCGAATAAACAAACTAATTGAATTCGGGGTTCCCAATACCTCTATTGTGCTTTCAACACCAATTGAAAATAGAATTCTTAGTTTGAACTGATGCAAATAAAGAATTCATCTTTGCAGCAGGCAAAAACCTTTTCTCAGGAATTTTATCAAGTGGAGAATAACGGACTCAGCCTTTGTTATATCCTCTTCTCTTTGATTTAGAAAGGTTTACGCGTATGTTTCGACCGTTGAGTTCATGACCATTAAGCCTTTCCAGGGCTTTCATAGCATCTTCTTTGTTTTCCATTTCAACAAACCCAAAACCCTTGCTTTGGCCTGTTTCTTTGTCTTTAATGATTCTTACTGATTTTACTTCTCCATACTGTTCAAACAGTCTTTGAATTTCAGATTCTTCTACATCATAACCCAGACTACCTACGTAAAGATTCATAATTCTTGCTATTTATGGTTTTTAATAATTGTTCTTTTTTCACCAGTGTAATTTATGGTTTTTTGTTCTTTAATATATTTTATAATATTTTCTGCTGTGGTTACATAAAGTGATTGCCCTTTATCCCGGTGTTTAAAATCATAAGAACTTGTTATATAGCTGTTCAGTCCCACCGTATAAGTTGAATCCGGATGAAGCGTATTTCCTTCTTCATCGCGAATCTTGATTTTTTGCAGGTTATCGTTCTTATCCAGATAGAGTGTATAGGTTCCCCCGCCAATTCTAAGTCCCGACTTACTGCGTTCTTCATAGCCATACCTGATTAAAGATTTGATCTCCAGGGGTTTCATGTTCATTTTTATCAGTTCATTTCCAAAAGGATCTAATTCATAAATGGTTTTTACCCTGATTTTGCCCTTTGGAATTTCTGAGATCCTTATTCCTCCATTATTTTGAAAACTAAAATCCAGGTTTTGTACAGCGCATTGTGCATCAGTAAATAAAGCCCCCAGCTCTTCTTTGCCTTTTATGGGAGCTGCAGCTTTTCCTATTACTTCATTAAGCATTTCATTGTTGTTGTATTTTTTGATCAGTGCTGTAATTTGCTTGTCGCTTTTGTCATAATTCTTCAGGTTAATGGTCTCGGCTTTTATATCAGTAATTTCTTTATTTTTAATTGTAATCGTTACTTTACCTACAAAATTTAAATCATCGCCAGCCTGGGTGAGTAAAGTTTCTTTATATTTTTCGGGCTTTTTGACAAGGGTATGGGAATGTCCTCCAATGACTATATCAAACTGGGGATATTTCTCAATTAAGTATTTATCTGTTTTGTATCCGAGATGAGTAAGTCCAATAAAAAGATTGTGTTTTTTGGCTTCCGGGATGTAGTTTTTAACGATATCCATTGGATTGCTAAAAGTCAGTCCTTTGACTTTTTCAGGATGTGTTGAGGGAAGACCATTGTTCCATGTTTCGATCAATCCCAGAAAAAACAAGCTGACCCCGTTTGTTTCAACCACCTGGTATGGCTTAAAAGGGTCAAGAACGCTGTTTTTCGTATCTATGTTAGCACAAATAAAAGGAAATTCGGCATCGTTAATACGTTCTTTCAGGGTTTTCTCCCCGTAATCAAATTCATGATTCCCCGGCACAGACATTTGATAGCCTGTTTTATTCATCAAGTCAATCATGGGATAGCCTTTTTCTTTGTAAACGTCTACTACAGGATTTCCACTGAAAATATCCCCGGCACTTAACAGAATCACATCATCGTATTTTTGTTCCATTTCCTTCTTGTAGGCAGAGAGTTTATCCATATTGTCTATCTTGGCATGCACATCATTGGTATGCAGGATCACTGTCTTTTTTTCTTCCGGTTTGTTGCTACAGGAAGAGAAAGCTATCAAAATGCTCAATATGAGCGTAATAAAATATTGTTTTTTCATTTTTTCAATAATTATTTATTTGCTTTTGTATAGAATGTAAAGACGAAGGTTTCATTAGTTCAATCTTTTTCTTTGACATAAAAATAATAGTTTTTTATATAAATAGTTTTATTTATAATATTTTTGTATTGAAAAATGTTAAATATAATAGCATGAAAGACAGAAACCGTTTGAATATAAAGCATCTTGTTCTCATTTCTGCTTTTGCAGTCTTATTTTTTTCAACGTGTAGCTCTTATAAAGAGGTGAGAAGTTATTATCGCCAGGATATTCCTGAAATAGATGCCATGTTCAGAGACTGGAAACAAGATTTTAAATTTGATGAAAAAAACAACCTGTATTTTTTGGTTTCCAATGATGAGGATAATCTTTACTTCGCGATGAAAACCCAGAATATTGATCTGCAGAGGAAAATTATGATGTTTGGGATGAAAGTATGGATAGATAACACTGGGGATCATAAAAAAAAGATGGCTGTTCATTATCCATTGCCGGACAGAAATAAAAAGCCACCTGCTCAGACCGGGGATAATAGGGTGCCTCAAAAGATTGAAGATTATTCGTACCGGCAGGACAAACGATTAAATCAAATTGAATTGCTGGGATTTGGGAACGAACGTGAAATAATTAATAAATTGAGCAACCCTTCAATTAATGCTGAAATTAAAACAGTAGGTTCTAACTACCTTGCTTATGAATTGAAAATACCTTTAGATGAATTGTCTGTTAAGCCCGACACAACACATCCTATCAGCATTGGAATTGAAACGGGATATCTGGAAGACAGGAATCGACAGCCAGAGAATTACAACAGGAGCAGAGGCAATCGCGGAGGCATTTATGGCGGGAATTATGGCAGATACAATCAAATGTCTTCTTATAGTAGTCACCGGCGGGTATCAGAAATGATGACTCCAACCAAACTGTGGCTTAAACAGGTTTATCTCAGCAAACATTGAAAGGGCAATTGGTATTTTTATTAGGAAGGATATTGGGGGCATGAAATATTTTAGTGCTGCTTAGCTTTAAGCTGTACTCCTTTGGCTATTGACCATAAAATTTTTGTTTCCTGCTGCTGTCTGCCACTAAATGAATTTTATTCCCACTGTTTGCAGACTTCACAATTTTTCATTGTTCCTTGCCGCTGTCTCTACCTGATCATTGGACTGTCTTTGCGGAGTCTTCGTTTTTTGTTACATCCCATCACGAAGTTCATCCCGAATCGTACATTAAATGATTGTGTTTTTCCGGGCCACATGCCCATAGACAGATTGTCGGACATCACATAAAACTGGAATGGAAGCAATCGCAAAGCCAGTCCTGCGCCAAGATTATTATATGTGCCATTCATGGTTGAATAACTAAGTGAGAGAGACAGTCCTCTTATGGGTCGGGTATTGGCAGATAATGTAAAAGTTTGCTGTATATCTCCGGCGTAGAATCTGGTTCCTGAGAGGAATCCGAAATCGAGCCGTTCCCCCACATGGTATCGTCCGCCAAGGTATACCTTAGGTCCGAGAAAATGCATAAAACCTTCCTGGGAATAATCCATCTGTACAGACTCTTTTAATGAATCTTCAAGCTCTGTCATAGGGTCGGAATCATTTTCATCATCAAACTCAGAACCCACATCTACTCCTGTAAAAGAGAATTGTCCGTTGATTGAATAATTATGAGTGTAGCTTTTGTAATTAATAAAGCCCAGATCTACAATTGCTGCAGAAAAAGAAAACTGATCATTTAATTTATAAGTTCCCCCAATGTCAATTGCAAAGCCCGGATTTTTAAAAGCGTCACCGGGAGCAAAAGATTCAGGTTCTTCCACGTTGTCAATAAATCCGCTGCTGTCAGTGGTAATGGTCATGGGGCCGGTACCCTGAAGCAGAATATCAGTTGTGAGTGATAAAGAATCACCACTTGGACTGGTGTACAGGCCGGCGTTGAAATTTTTGCTTTTTAAAAATGCCAGTCCACTTAAATATTTGGCTTTTAATCCGATTGTTAAATTATGGTACAGTTGATGGGAATACCCAAGAGAAAACTCAAGGTAATTATTCGAGAAAATAGAAAAATCGCCGAAATTGGCTGTGTTCCCTAAAAATTCATCCCCCCCGTTTCCTTTTAAAGCCAATACAGCCAAGTCTTTGGGATAACTCATTCTGAACTCTGATTTTTGCAATATATTGAAAGAGACATAACTATCGCCTGTACGAAAACCCATTCCGAAAATGCCAGTTGATAAATCGGCAAATATATCATTGTTGGTCTTGAGCTTATTCAAAAAATCATCAATATCAGCTGTTGGATGAAGAAAAGTAATCAAAGAGTCGGATGTAGGACTGTTGTAAATTACGTCATTGTAGTTCAGGGTGTTATTCCCCGCATTAAAGTTTACTCCTGATATCCCGGGAAACATTAAATAGAATCCGCATTCGGGTTGACTGGCAGGGTTCATAGTCGTTATTTGCGGCAGTCTGTCCATGTAATAAAGAGTCTGACTGTGCTGAGAATAAGCAATTGTGATTGAGAAAAATATGATGAACAGGCTAATTATTTTTTTCATAATCTCTCTGTTTTGTTAATGAGTTTTAATGAATATTAGTTTGAGCGTCAATATCAAATTTAAATTTTACTTTCGAATCGGAATAAAACTTAACAGTGATGTCATCGGCAAAATCTGAAGTGTTTAAATTCACATTAAATATCGCGTATTTGACACTCTTCAGATTTTCAAAACCGTCTTCATCGAAGGAAGATTCTGAATATTTTGTTGTCGGAGAAAGAACATTTCCTTCGTTGTCTACCTGTGCCCCTTGGATGACAGGCATTTGGTCAGCGGTAAACAGTGA
>CAZWHH010000101.1:0-7734 GCA_964633615.1 uncultured Bacteroidales bacterium
CAATATGCATAAAGAATTTCAACAGCTTAAGGAAAGAAAAAAAGAATTGGAATGTCTGTACGAGATCAATGAGTTATTGAAAAACCAAAGCCTTGAGTTGGATGATGTATTGAAAAAGATCATCCGAGCCATTCCGGATGGTTATCAATATCCAGGTATTTGTATGGCTAGATTAAGCTTTGAAAATGAGGTTTATACAACGCCAAATTTTTATAAGACATCGTATTATCAAAGATCACAGATAATTGTCGATCATAATTACATGGGGTTGCTGGAAGTTTTTTACACAGAATCCATTGAAAAGATGAAAGAAGATAAACACTCTTTTCTGCCGGAAGAACAACAATTATTGAACACTATTGCAGAGCAAATAGGTCTCTTTGTTTTCAACCGAAGATTAAAAAATACCATGTCTTATCTGAAAGAAAAGAAATCTGTGTCGGCAAAACAAAAGGTTCTTCCGGTTACTTCCGATGAGCATTGGAAATGGAGAATGATGATGGCAGAGAAAATTGTAAATAAACTGGATTTTAATGAATATGGAGTTAAAGCAGTTTACCTGATTGGAAGCACTAAAGAAGCCACTGCAGGACCTTCCAGTGATTTAGACCTTTTGTTTTATGTACGCTCCCGGGAGAACTTCCCTTATAAGCGGCTTTGGGAGTGGCTGCAGGGATGGAGTTGTGCTTTAACCGAAATAAATTATGAAAAAACCGGGTATTATGTAAAAGATGGTTTAATTGATGCACATTTCATTGTGGATGAAGATTTTAAGAATAATGACAGCTTTGCTTCAATGATAGGACATCACACCAATTCTGCCCGTCTTCTGAAACAAAATAAATAGAGTATTATGGCCTTATGTTTCTTTGTATCCGATCTTCATGGTAAAAAAGAAAGATATCAAAGCCTGTTTAAAGAAATAGATCATCAAAAACCTGATGTGGTTTTTTGGGGAGGAGATTTGTTTCCACAAGGATATTATTGTGATCAGGAACACAGGGATGATTTCCTGTACCACTTTCTTTTGCCTGAATTACAGTACAGAAAGGAAAAACTGAAAGAAGCTTTTCCTGATATTTATATTATTTTAGGGAATGATGATCTTCGCGTGAATGAAAAGGCACTGGTTGATATAGAAAAAAAATTTAAGATCTGGCATTATATTCATGGAAAAAAAGTAGAATACGGGAGGTTTTCATTTTTTGGTTATTCTTTCATTCCGCCCACTCCTTTTGTACTTAAAGACTGGGAAAAGTATGATGTTTCCAGATATGTAGACCCTGGTTGTACTCATCCCATGGAAGGAACCAGAACGGTTAATCCCGATTATGATACAGAGTTCTCCAATATCCAAAAAGACCTGGAAGAATTGACAGGGAACCAGGATTTGTCTAATACTGTATTTTTATTTCACTCGCCACCCTATAATACTGCTTTGGACAGGGCCGGACTGGATGGTCAGAGGGTTGATTATGTGCCGCTTGATGTGCATGTAGGGAGTATTGCAATACAGCGGTTTATCGAGAATCGTCAACCTTTGTTAACATTGCACGGGCATGTTCACGAAGCTTCTACAATAACCGGAAAATGGAATGAAAGAATAAAGCAAACTCATGCATTTTCAGGTGCTTACGACGGAGACAAACTGGCTTTAGTGGAATTCTCCCTGGATGATCTTTCAAATGCACGCAGACGACTGATTTAAAAGTTGATTCTGTATAACATCATAGGGAAAAACCTTTGTTGGTATTCTGTTTTTATATCTTCTGTCGTTAGACTGTAAGTGCGGTTGAATATATTTTTATGATCGGTTAAGTTGGTAATATCTATAGCCCACTCCTGTGTAATATTTTTTCCGTCTCTCTTATAACTTATTCTGCCGTCCAGTCTGAAATAATCTTTAAACTGCTTTTCGTATGCTTTTTCTTTTATAAAAACTGCCTGACCTTGCTCTCTCGATTTTTCAAGATCTATAGGAGTGTATCTTTTCCCTCCGGCACCTACCATTCTTATATTAAACGCTAAAATTCCTCTCTTGCCCAGGGATAATTCATTACCCGCCAAAGCGTTCACTACATAATTATTGTTGAAAGCAGTATTCTTTAATTGCCCGTTGCTTCCACGGTATTTACTGTCAAACAGGCTGGCTGTTAATAGAAAGTAGTATTTTTTATTGAAAAATTTCTCAAAAGTAAGGTCAATACCATAATT
Source organism: uncultured Bacteroidales bacterium (assembly GCA_964633615.1). Taxonomy (GTDB): domain Bacteria; phylum Bacteroidota; class Bacteroidia; order Bacteroidales; family UBA12077; genus JAGXLC01. Next base: position 2,215 of record CAZWHH010000101.1, read on the forward strand.
TCGGCTTGTTCCCTCATTAGTCAGACTATCTACACGGATCAGATGAAAGCTGGAACCATAATTGGCAAGAGAAAAATAACTATTATATCCAGTAACTGGAATATTATGTTGCTGTTGATAATAGGTTTCCACTTTTAGTCTTAGGTTTGGGTTTATACTGTAATTATATCCAACCACCCATTGGTTGCTATTGGAAAAATCCATATCCGTATTGGTTTTTATGTATTGATTTTGACTGATACGGGTTTGGACAAAGTATAAAAATAACGGTTGAAGTTGAGAGTGATAACCATATCCGGCACTTACAGAGTGTTTCTTATTGATCTCCCAATCGAGGCTTAACCTGGGTTCCAGCGACCAACTGTGGTTATAATCAAAATATTCGAAGTTTATACCTGAATATAAAGACAGTTGATTGTTAAACCTGTGTTCCCACTGTCCATAGGTCTGATATAATATTAGTGAGTTTTTCTGAATATCCAGGTCTTTCACGTAAGTGTCAAAACCTTGATGATAAAAGCTATCTACATAACTGATCATATAATTTTCGATGTTCATGCCTAATTCAAGAATATTTCCGGCATTAATTTTATCAGTATATTTCGTGTATAGCCCAATTTTTTGCTGCGCATTGTTTTCATGGTAATACATTTTTTCTTCCCGTTCTTCGTTGGAAACAGAGTCTACCGTGGTGGTTACCCGGTTACCGGAATAATTGATTCCGACTTTTAAACGACTTTCTTTACTGAAAAAGTGAAGGTAGGACAACCCGATGGTTGCCATATCTGATCCATTCCTGGTTTCCGTTCCTTCATAGGTATTATATCTATTGTCTGTGCTGTCTCTGTCACTCCCTAATTCTATATAACTAATTCCTCCAATACCAAATAAAGATATATTGCCGTGTTTTAAAGGGATATTTACCTTAAAAGAGAGATCCTGGTATTCCGGGACAGCACCTACGCCGGTGTTCAATCCCAGATTTTCCATTACAGCCAGCGTTGAGTACCTGTAGTTTGCTAAATAAGAAGCATTTGAAGAATCAGTGAAAGGGCCTTCCGCTCCCAATTCAAAACCATTAAATCCGATTTGTCCTACATATTCTCTGTTTTCATTATTTCCGTTCCTCATCTGTAAGTCAAAAACCCCGGAAAGCGCATTGCCATATTCTGCTGGAAATGCACCAGTAAAGAAATCCGAGTTGGTCAGCACATTATTATTCAGTATGCTTACAGGACCTCCCGTAGCTCCTAATGCTCCAAAATGGTTTGGATTGGGAATATTCATATCTTCTAATCTCCAAAGCAATCCAGTGGGTGGATTCCCCCTGATAATGATATCATTACGCTGATCGCCTGCTGAAATAACTCCGGCATAATTTTGTGCCATACGAGAAGGATCGCCCCAGCTTCCTGCATATTTCTCTGTTTCTTCTATACTGAAAGAACGTGCACTTACTTTGGCCATATCGTTTCTGACCTGGTCTTTGCGATATCCTTTAACAACTACTTCATCAAGTTTATGGACATTTTCTTCCAACTCAACCGTAAGAACTAACTCTTTCCCGGATTTGAGAATTAAATTTCTGATGCTTTTGCTTTTATATCCTACATAACTTACTCTTATATCTTTTCTTCCCACCGGAACGCCCTCAAAGCGGAACTTCCCATCTTTATTACTGCTTGTTCCTTTCACCGGGTCGGTATTGGTTATTAATATTGTAGCTCCCGGCAATGGGCTTTTAGAATCTTTGTCAATAATTTCACCCCTGATCGTCTGTGTAATTATATCAGATTGGCCTGTGCAAGAGATGGTGATCAATATAAATAATAAAACAATAAATCTTTTAAATTTCATTGCAAAGCAATTTTATAAGATTAATTATGGGTTATTAAATTTCTTAATATAGGGTTTGCTGAAAAACACGAAATAAACTTATAATGAGTGCTATACATATATTTATTATTTGCAAAGTGCAAGGTTTTTTATTAATATTAGCTAATAACTTTGCATTTTTTAAAAAAATATTTTGTTAGCCTGTAGCACATCATCTACTTCGTTGGCTTCAGCTCGCAGTATTAATATACAGCTTCGCTTCGCCGCCTTGTATATGATGCACTAAAGACTTTTTCAGCAAACCCTAATATAATGCATTTTAGTTACAAAAAGCGTACCACCTCATTAATTATTAGTTAATCTAATTAATGCGTATAAAGTTTGATTAATGATTTCATATTCTGAGATTTATATCTGCTATAGTCTCCGTTTTTTTTGATACTGCATCCCATGAACCCCTTATGTTTTATTCATTGCCTTTTGTCTATATGCTGTATATGAGGATTTGATTCAAAACGATATCAAGGAAAAATGACTGCGAAATGGGTTGTTGAAAAAATTCAAGAAAACAATCCACTATATGAATTGTAATATCTAATGATAAAATGAATACAAGTTTTGTTTCATTTAACTTATAATTATTCTAAGGAAATTATATCTTTGCATTTTTTAATATAAGTAAAATTATGATAAAAATAACTTTACCGGATAATTCAGTAAAAGAATTTGAAGACGGTGTTACCGGATTAGATATAGCTCGCTCAATAAGTCCCAGACTCGCCAAAGAGGTGTTTTCCATCACGGTGGATGAAGAGGTATGGGATTTGCACAGGCCTATTAATAAAGATGCCAAAATAAAACTGAACAAATGGGAAGATGAAGAAGGCAAGCATGCTTTCTGGCACTCCACGGCACATCTGATGGCTGAAGCCCTGGAATCATTATATCCGGGAGTAAAATTCGGAATTGGGCCAAGCATTGAAAATGGCTTTTATTATGATGTAGATTTAGGTGATAAAGTGCTTACCGAAGCTGATCTCCCTAAGATTGAGAAGAAAATGAAAGAGCTGGCCAGCCAGAAGAATGAATATGTCCGTGAAGAGGTACCCAAACAAAAGGCCCTTAAATATTACAGGGAAAAAGGAGATGAATATAAGGTAGAGTTAATCGGCGAACTGGAAGACGGAACCATTTCTTTCTATCAACATGGGGATTTTACCGATCTCTGTAGAGGACCTCATTTGCCTGATACCGGGTATATTAAAGCCATAAAACTTCTGAATGTTGCCGGAGCTTATTGGCGTGGAGATGAACATAACAAACAGCTTACCAGGATTTACGGAATCTCTTTTCCAAAAAAGAAACAGCTTGATGAGTATCTTGAAATGCTGGAAGAAGCAAAAAAAAGAGATCACAGAAAGCTTGGGAAACAGCTTGAACTTTTTACTTTTTCGCCTAAAGTTGGACAGGGCTTGCCTCTGTGGTTACCGAAAGGTGCAGCATTGAGAGAGCGTCTGGAAAATTTTTTAAAGCGAATTCAAAAAGAATATGGCTATGAACAGGTAATCTCACCTCATATTGGGCAGAAAGAATTGTATGTAACCTCAGGACATTATGCGAAATATGGAAAAGATTCTTTCCAGCCCATTAATACTCCGGCTGAAGGGGAAGAATTCTTGTTAAAGCCCATGAATTGCCCCCATCACTGTGAAATTTACAAAAGCAAGCAATACTCTTATAGAGATTTGCCTGTACGTTTTGCAGAATTTGGGACAGTATATCGCTATGAACAAAGTGGAGAATTGCATGGATTAACCAGGGTCAGAGGATTTACCCAGGATGATGCGCACATTTTTTGCCGTCCGGACCAGCTAAAAGACGAGTTTAAAAAGGTGATTGACATTGTTTTTAAAATTTTTAATGCGCTTCAATTTGATAATTATACAGTTCAGGTTTCACTAAAAGATAAAGAAAATAGTGATAATTATATTGGAAGCGAAGAAAATTGGAATAAATCAGAGGAAGCCATTCTTGAGGCTGTTGAAGAAAAAGGACTGGAAACAAAGATTGAATACGGAGAGGCCGCCTTTTACGGTCCCAAGCTCGATTTTATGGTTAAGGATGCACTTGGGAGAGAATGGCAGTTGGGAACTATTCAGGTAGATTATAACTTACCCGAGAGATTTGAGCTTGAATACATAGGGTCAGATAACGACCGGCACAGACCTGTTATGATCCACAGAGCTCCTTTTGGTTCTATGGAAAGATTTGTGGCTGTTTTGATTGAACATACAGCCGGCAAGTTCCCGTTATGGCTGGTTTCTGATCAGGTCGTGGTGTTGCCCATCAGTGAAAAATTTAATGATTATGCCAAAAAAGTTTCAAAATTTCTAAATAATTACGATATTCGCACCCTGATTGATGAAAGAAATGAAAAAATAGGCAAGAAAATCAGAGACAATGAACTAAAGAAGATTCCTTACCTGCTGATTGTGGGTGAAAAAGAAGTTGAAAATGACCATGTGTCAGTGAGAAAGCAGGGTGAAGGCGATCAGGGATCTATGAAATTAGAAGAATTTAAGGATTTTATTCAAAAAGAAATTCAAAAACAACTTGACTTTATAAATCAATAGATTAATTTTGTAGTTATAACCAAAAAAAAGGAGGGCAGTACCATAGGAAAAAGAAGAAATAAAAACGCAAAACAACAACCTAGTTATAGGATTAATAAGGAGATTCGTGCACGCGAAGTCAGACTGGTTGGAGAAAATGTAGATAATCCGGGAATTTACTCTATTGAAGACGCGTTGAAATTATCAGATGAAATAGGATTGGATTTGGTTGAAGTTTCTCCAAAAGCGGTTCCACCAGTATGTAAAATTATTGAGTACCAAAAGTTTCTTTATCAACAAAAAAAGAAACAAAAGGCACAAAAAGCAAAAACAAGTAAGGTAGTTGTTAAAGAGATTCGATTTGGTCCTAATACTGATGAACATGATTACAATTTTAAATTGAATCATGCAAAGAAATTTTTACAAGATGGAGCAAAAGTTAAAGCTTTTGTATTTTTTAAGGGAAGGTCTATTCTTTTTAAAGAGAAAGGGGAGATTCTTTTATTAAGGCTGGCACAAGACCTGGAAGAGTATGGAAAGGTTGAAAAAATGCCCAAGCTGGAAGGTAAAAGAATGACCATGTTTATTGCTCCCCAGGTAAAAAAGAGCAATTAATTGGATATCATAAAATAAATTAATGAATTATGCCGAAAATTAGAACAAATCCCGGAGCAAAAAAGAGGTTTGGAGTAACCGGGACTGGTAAAATTAAGAGAAAGCATGCTTACAAAAGTCATTTGTTGAGAAAAAAGACAAAGAAACAAAAGAGAAATCTCAGGTATTATTCTATTGTCGATCAAAAAGACGTGAATAATATCAAGCAACTTTTAGGAATGAAATAAATTAAGTTTTTAACCAGAATGTCCCAGCCGAAAGAATCTGTTATTAAAACAGGTCGCTGTACATTCAAAAATTAATGAATTATGCCAAGATCAGTAAATTCTGTAGCATCGAGAAGAAGACGAAAAAAAATCCTTAAACAGGCGAAAGGTTATTTCGGTGCCAGGAAAAATGTTTACACAGTAGCCAAAAATGCAGTAGAGAAGGGACTTCTTTACTCATACAGAGACAG
>CAZWHH010000102.1:0-7723 GCA_964633615.1 uncultured Bacteroidales bacterium
CCGGAAGAAGAAACTATAGCAAACAGGAGTGAAGCCATTTCCTTCAAATCAGAAGGCGGGGTTTTTCAGCGTTTTTTGAATTCGTTGCTTGATGGGGGAAAATCCGGGGTTGACCTGGGATTACAAATTATCCCCGGAGTATTGATTATTAGTACGATTATTATGATTATTACATTCGGGCCTGAAGATCCATCTGCGGGATACCAAGGCCTGGCTTATGAAGGGGTACCCATACTTCCTAAGATAGGAGAGTGGTTTAACGGACTTTTTAATGTGTTGTTTGGATTTAAGAACCCGGAACTCATTGCGTTTCCTGTTACATCACTGGGAGCAGTTGGTGCTGCATTATCTCTTGTGAAGGCATTTATTGGACAGGGGATTATTACAGGAAATGAAATTGCTGTTTTTACTGCCATGGGAATGTGTTGGAGTGGCTATTTAAGTACCCATACAGCCATGCTGGATACCCTGAAATTTAGAAAGCTTACTTCCAATGCCTTATTATCTCATACTATTGGAGGAATTGCAGCAGGAGTGTTTGCTCATTATTTGTTCTTATTGCTTTCTGTTTGGATCCGGTTTTAATGATATCCAACAGCGGTATATCCTACCCAGTGACGGATATTAGCAGGGGCAGTATGGCCCATTAGAATATCTTTTACCGGGATGGGTTTATTTGCTATACTTGTGGAATAATCGATAAAAACTCCCGTCAGGCTGTCTCCTTCGCTATATTCTGTCAAATACATAGAGGTAAGTAAACCAAAAGGTATTGAATACCTTCCACACCAAGTCCATTTGTATTTCTTATAATTTTCTTTCTTTACGGTGGAATAGTAAAAACCTTTTATTTTTTCCTGTTTTATATTTCCGGTAAGGTAAGAATCTATCAGTTCTTTTTCATGCTGAAGCGCTTTTTTATAACCGGAAGAATCGGCACCAAATTTTGCGAAATTTTTACCGCCCCAGTCCTTATCACCATAATGTACTGCATCAGATGAAATGACAATGGAAATGTCTTTACCCCATTCAAGTTTGTATTGCTCCATTATTTTATGCAGAGTTTTAGAGAAATCCAGTGCATTCTTTGTTAATTGATCAAAAGACATGTAAGGCACTAAAACAGGCAGTATCTGAACGGAAGGATTATTTTGTTGAATAAAGGGTATGATAGCTTCCAGGGAATGCTCTGTCTTCATCATATCCTGATGGATGATATAAGTTTCAGGATGTAAATAACTGATGAGTCTTTCCTGAAATTTACTCACTTTAACTTCTCCATATGGCGCCAGCCAGGAATCAAAATGCCCGAAAACTATTTTGTTTTCTAAACTAAATTGTCGGGCTTTGTGGGCAACTCCAATAAGGATTACATGTTTTGTATTTATTTTTGACAAGGCAGCAGGATAAAGATAACCCACGTAGGAATAATCATCGTGTGGAGTAATAACTGTTTTCCATGAGTTGATTTTATCCTGTTTTTTCAAACTATCCAAAAGAGGGAATTGACATCTGGCAATTCTTTTATTAATACTGTCCATCTGATAACTTTCGGTGGCAAAACCTGTAGAATCAACCATTTTTCTTGTAGTGGTTTTTTCTTTCTTCTGACAGTCAGACAGTAAAACAATGAAAATAACTGATATGAACAATTTTATGAGGTGTCTCATTTTTAATAAAGATTATTGAAAGATTTATTTTTTGTATTGTATATTTTATGATTTCAATGTTTTCACATTTAATATTTTGAAAATCCCAGTTTTAACTTAAACCTAACGGGTTGCCAAAACCTGTTAGATTTACATACTTATTCATTCATTCATTGCCTTTTCTATATGCTGTAGATGAAGGTTTTAAATGGTTTCTTCTTCTTTGCATTAAGTCAGATAGCCCTTTTGAATAACATTTTTACAATAAGGGAGATAGGGTTTATAAAGTGATGATCAGAGGAATTTTCCAGGCTTAAACTATTAATAAGGTCTGGAAAACAGTTTTTTACAAATAGTAAGTATATCAATAGCAGCTTATGTATCTGCTATTTTATTGTAGAAACCCTGTTTCTACTTGCTGGTAGTCATAAGCAGGACAGTCCTGACTTTTGCAGGATGAAAACAAAGTAGCCAGGAAAAACGCGAAGATGATAGCAATTACTAATTTTTTCATTACGTTTATTTTTTTATATTCTTTTCAAAAATAAGGAAAAAAATAAAAAATAAAAAATATATCAAAACGTTTATTGTGTGCTTTGATGAATGTCAACATACGCCGGACAAGGGGGCTCAGATGTATGACAGGCACTTAACAAAACACTTCCTGCGAACGCTGCAGCAACTAAAATAATCTTTATCTTTTTCATAATCAAAAACTTTAAAATATAATACTTATATACTGCAAATATACGTCAAATTCATTTTAATGTTGATATTTTTTTGGTGATTTAGGTCATCTCTCAGATAGATTAAAATCAACTAAAAAAGGAATACCCAACATGGTGGATATTCCTTTTTTTGTAAAATTACTTTTTTATTGATTTAAGTTTATAGCTCAGGAATTCTTCCTGGTGTCCATGGGGCTTTTGCCTTTTCCAGTTTTTCCTCAAGCTTTTGGAGGTCTTCCTCTTTTAATTTCTTCAGTTTTTGAAGCAATGGAGGGAACTCCTCTTTCAGAATGTTATAAGCTTGTTTTTCAGTTTCTGTCACAGCAGAGGTAGATCTGTAATGGGTATAGATCAATGTTCTTAATCGGCTCATTACAGGAACCTCATGAGGAGGAATTTCCTCACTGCTGGCTTTAGGGCTTACTCCATTCATTTCAAATATGATATTATCTATATCTTCCTGTATCCTTTCTGCTTCCTTCATTAATCCTTCAGTTTCAACAGGTGTACTGAGAATAGCTTGTTTCATATATTTAACCTGTTTCATCAGATCTTCGCTTAATTCTGCAGCTCCCTGAACAACTCTTGTCATTTCTGCTACTTTCTTTTCAAACTGAATGAGCTTTTCTCTGTCAGGAGCAGGCAGGGTGGTGTTTTTCAATGGTTTAACCTTGAACTCTTGCTTTGATACCAGTTCGGTTATCTCTCCATTTACGTATTGTTTGAGAGAAACTTTATAAGTCCCGGGCATCACGAAAAAACCACTTCTTTGTTTTTGGAAAGGATTAAAATCATCGTTGCTTAATCGAACAGGATAAGTGCCTGGGTATTTTAAATTCCAGTTGATTCGGTTAATACCTTTACCGGGTCTTTTAGTTAGTTTGGTGATGACATTGTCACTTTCATCATAGATGGTAAAGATCAGGTAAGGTTTCACTTCCTGTTCTTCTTCCCGCTGTTTTTTCCAGCTTGGTTGCGGGATTCTTTTTCCTTCTTTGAACAGTTCTTTTTCTTTTTTCCGCCTGATTTGTTCCTGTGTTTTAGGAGCTTCCTCTAAATAATAGGTAAAAACGGCTCCAAAATCAGGATTATCACCCAGGTAATAGGTTGAACCCTGACCATACTTTGATCTTTTTTGAATGTATATTAAAGCCTCATCAATTGGAAAGATGTGTGCTTTATTGTTTTTTATCAAATCTTCTTTGGCTTGTCTCAGAGGTGAATAATCATCCAGAATGTAAAAACCCCGGCCAAAGGTAGCCAGTACAAGATCTTCTTCTCTTTCCTGAATATCCATGTCTCTGACGGAAATAGTAGGGATTCCTGATTTCAGTTGAATCCATTTTTCACCCCCGTTGTTTGAGAAGAAAACACCAAATTCGGTTCCTGCAAAAAGCAGAGCAGGATCTTTGGGATCTTGTTCAATTGCATGAATCGTTCCGTTTTCCGGGAAACCCTTGTTGATCATCCTCCATGATTTACCTTTATCCGTGCTTTTAAGGATATAGGGTTTAAAATCATCTCTCTTGCGGTTGTCAAATGTTGCATATACTATATTGGCATCATGCCTGGAAGCGTAAATGTCGCTTACGTAAGTGTATTTTGGTACTTCGGGGAATTCACTGATCTCTCTCCAGTTTTCACCTGCATCTTCAGTTACCTGGATTAGCCCGTCATCAGTTCCTACATAAATCAGGTCTTCCTGTACAGGAGATTCATCCAGTGAAACAATAGTTCCGTATAAAGAAGTGGAGACATCTTTAGCTACCGCGTCTACACTCCAGTATTTTCCCATCACTTGCCAGCGGTTTCTGTCTATCTGGGCTGTAAGGTCAGGGCTGATAATATCCCATGAATTTCCCCTGTCATCGCTCCTGAAAAGTTTATTTGCCGCCATGTAAAGTCGCTTATGATTATGCGGACTTAAGATCATTGGTGTATTCCAGTTCCACCTGTAAGTTAAAGAGTCTTTAGGCGGTTGCGGTTTAATGCTGACTGATTCTCCACTTTTTTTATCATACCTTACAATGTTTCCATACTGTAATTCTGAATAGACAATATCCGGGTTTTTAGGATCAATTGCCTGCCAGAATCCATCGCCACCAAGTGTAACGGTCCATTCAGAATCAGGAATTCCTCCGGAGTTCAATGTCTGTGAAGGTCCGCCCATGCTGTTGTTGTCCTGAGTTCCTCCATACACATTATAAAAAGGTTTTTCGTTGTCAACAGTTACCCTGTAATATTGAGTGACTGGCAGATTTGAAACATGATAATAATGTTTGGAATCGTCGTAAGTAATATAAATTCCCCCGTCAGAACCAATCATATAATGTTCAGGATTGTTTGGATTAATCCACATGGCATGATCGTCTACATGTTTTTTGTTTAATCCGACGCGATTCCATGTTTTACCTCCGTCGGTAGTAACTTTACTAACAGTTTCCATTGAATACACTTTATTCACGTCTGCAGGGTCAGCAATGATCTCATTATAGTATTGAGCGCTTGAATGGTGTTTACTCATTTTTTTCCAGGACTCACCGCGGTCTGTAGAACGGAAAAAACCACCTTCTTCTTCATTTCCCTGCATAATGGCATAGATGTAATCGGGGTTGACCGGTGAGATTGCCAGCCCGATTCCGCCAATATGTCCCTTAGGTAATCCTTTTTTTAGTTTACGCCAGTTTTTACCTGCGTCTGTTGATTTATAAATGGCTGTTTCCGGTCCGCCTCCTATTTTAGTATGAACATGTCTTCTTCTTTGTTCTGAAGCAGCATACAAAACATCAGGATTTCGCGGATCCATCACAATATCGTTTACGCCGGTGTGTTTACTGATATCCAGGATTTTATTCCAGTTTTTGCCACCGTCTGTTGTTTTATACAAACCTCTTTGTCCTCCGGGGCCCCAGATTGAACCTTCGGCTGCCACATAAACAACATCAGAGTTTCTTGGATCCACAATAATTTTTCCAATCTGACGGGATTCTTTAAGTCCCATGTGTTTGAAGCTTTTACCGCCATCTACACTTTTATAGACTCCGTCACCGTAACCAATGGCACGCTGGTGATTGTTTTCACCGGTACCTACCCATACCACATGAGAATTATTGGGGTCCAGCGTTACCACACCCGTGGCATATGAACCATAATTCTCAAAAATGGGTTTGAAGGTCACCCCGTTATTGGTGGTTTTCCATACATTACCACTTGAGACTGCCACGTAAAATTCATGATGATTTTCAGGATTCACGGCAAAATCAGAAATTCTTCCTGAAGCAAAAGCCGGGCCTATGCTTCGGAATTTTAAACCGCTGAAAAGTCCTGAATTCAGAGTCTCTTTTTTGTCGTCATCTTTTTTGTTTTTCTTCTTTGCCTGGACTTCTGCAGAGGCAAAGGTAAGTCCTATACTCAACAAACAAATAAAAACTATTTGTGAAGCTGAATGAAATAAATGCTTCGGTTTGTTCATAATAATATTTTTTAGGATTAGTTTTATTTAAGACTCAATTTACGATATTAAGTTTAAAGTTTCAATTATATAAGGAAGATCTGATGTAAATGAAGGATTCTGTTAATTTATAGGATTACAGGTTAATCACAATTTTGTTAAAAGAAATCTCAATTTTCCTGTTTTTCTCCTGGAAAAAGTAACCTGTAAAAAATCCAATTGTTCCTCCCAGGATGACATCTGAGGTCCAGTGTTTGTTTTTGTAAACCCGGCTGAAAGCAACAGAAGCGGGTATCAGGTAAACCCATCCGGAATATTCTTCTGCAAATGGGGTGAAAAAGGCAAAAGCCAGACTTACATGACCGGAGGGAAGCGATTTAAATTTGCTTTTATTTTCTCTGAAAATTGGAAATGGCCTGTAAAAGTTTGATCCCATATTCAGGGATGGTCTTGCTCTTCCGGAAATCTGTTTAATACCCTCCGTTAAAATTCCTGTGGCAAGGATACTCTTAAATGCATTTAACGAGGTATTTTGTAGTTTTTGGTCATTAAATGCCCATCCACTTCCATAACTTACCAGGTTTAAGGGCAAGATAATCCATTTGTCTCCAAAAGAATTCATAATATGGGTGTAGGAGGAGAGTCCTTTTGTTTTGTTGTACTTAAAATATTTATTGATTGAATTATCCATTAAATACGCACCAGAAAAGGCAATGGTCGATGAAATACCGGCAATATTTAAAACATTTCGATCTGTAGAATCAAAAAGTGTTTTTTGGGTATAAACTTTAACTAAACCCAAAGAACTGAATATTATTAATATAGCTATTTTTTTGATCATGAAAAATCTTAGTTTTACTTTATTTCCCTTCCTCAACAATAGAGCTATTCATCATACATAGTTTTATTAATTTGTTTTGAGTAGAATCTGAATTACATAGATTCAAATATACCGAAAGTTTTTTTAACTGTTTGTTGCACTTTTAAGATTGCAAGTACTGAAAGCCCTATTAATCTGCCCTTTCAGGGCGGTTATTAGTACAAATGATCCTCATCCCCAAGGCGTTGCCCTTGGGTTAGAATAAGTTGCCACTTCGTGGCGATTGGGTATTTATAGCCCATATTTTTTTGTGAAGAGATCCTACGAGGATATGGAAACAGGCTTCGGCAACCAGGATCTGTAATTGATTTATCGCCCGTTTTAAACGGTGGGTGGTTAAACTTGCTCTTTACCAGGGTTTTAGTCTAAAGTGTGCAAGCCGTTGTTGCCTGAAAGGCAAATTTAATTCAGCCCGGGGCAACGTCCCGGGGGAATAGGCACACATCTTCTTCAGCGCCCTGAAAGGGCAGGTTAATGAAAAGCTTTAATCTTTAATCGGTCCATAAAAATTTTTCATTGTATTCAATTCCATATTCCTTTAAAAATAAAAGATATTCTTCTTTAAAACTCATTTTTTTATGATGCTTTTCCTGGTTCTGAATATATATCTTGGTTTTATTATAAAGTGAAGGACTAACTGAAAAGCCACCATATCCTCCCTGCCAGGAGAAACATGTGTAATAATTACTTTTGGTTTTTATCCATCTGCTGCTGTGACGTTTTATTTCTTCGACCAGTTTTGCCAGGGCAATATTTTTTGACATAATGCACAAGATATGGATGTGATCTTTAACTCCGTTAATCAAAACAGGTATCGATTTGTTCTCTTTGATAATTGAACCTATATATGCATATAAATCGTTTTTTTCCTTTTCGCGAATAGAAATGTTTTGGTCTTTAATACGAAAGATGATGTGTGTAAACAATTGAGTTAGTGATTGTGACATAATGCTATATTTATTTAATCTGCCCTTTCAGGGCGGTTAGTAGTACAAATGATCCTTATCCCCAAGGC
>CAZWHH010000103.1:0-7658 GCA_964633615.1 uncultured Bacteroidales bacterium
TTATTCATCGGGGACTTTCCTTTTTATTATCACCTTTTGGGTTTGAAATGCCGGCGGGATGCTTTTAATTTTCCTGCCGGCATTTTTGTTTTTCAGGGAATCTGGTTTTGGATGTTCATTTAATCTTGTCGCCCGGCATCGTTCAGGCTGACGGGAACGGCGCTAACAGCTATACGTTGAACGGCATTATAAAAAACAACAACTCTTAGAAACCCGAATCGATAAAGCGTTTAATATTGATTATCAGGAAAATTTATTCTACCTATTTAAAAAAAAATTTGGTCTGTATTAAGTATTTGTTATTTTTAGCAATACATATTTTTCTAAAAATGAGTAATAACTAATCCTAATTTATTATGCTACACGGACCAGCCGCAAAGCTTGAAGATGATCATGCTGCAGCCCGAAAATCAAAACTCGGGTTAAAGTTTTTCTTTCTGTATGGATTAATATATGCAGGTTTTATATTAATCGGAGTGTTCAAACCCGGGTTAATGGGCTTTAGAGTTGCCTGGGGACTTAACCTTGCCATTTTTTATGGCTTCGGACTTATTATTCTTGCCATTATTATGGGATTCTTTTACCATTTAGCATGTAGCCGCCTTGAAAGGAAGCTTAATAGAAAGGAGGATGCAAAATGATCTATGATGTTTCTAGTTTATCCGTTGTGATTTTTTTCACTTTCGTTATTATTGTATTGGGGCTTTCGTTTTATTTTGCGAGGAAAACTAAATCGTCAGCAAATTATTTTGCAGCTGGAGGGAATATACACTGGAGTATAAATGGGATTGCTTTTTCCGGAGATTACCTTTCTGCTGCCTCCTTCCTGGGTATTTGCGGCATGATAGCATTTTCAGGCTATGATGGTTTTTTATACTCCATTGGATTTCTTGCAGGGTGGGTTGTAGCACTTTTTGTAGTAGCTGAACCCCTGAAAAGAATGGGAAAATTTACTTTTACAGATGCACTTGATTTTAAATTTAATTCCCGTTCAATAAAGTTGTGCGCTGCTATTAGCACGCTTGTGGTATCCATATTTTACTTAATTCCCCAAATGGTGGGGGCGGGTGATCTTGTTGTGCCAATTCTCGGATTACCGCATTGGACAGGGGTGGTAATTGTAGGTTCTGTAGTGATATTTATTGTTGCTACTGCAGGAATGACATCAACTACTTACGTACAATTCATTAAAGGAGGTCTGCTTATCATTGTTTCGGTGATTTTAACCCTCTTCATACTAAACAAAGGACTCAACCTGAAGCCTGATCCGGAGATGCATGAATATATCTCCCTGGATGTTACCATTACAGACTCAGGAGATATGACCCTTGATGATGACCGGGGCTATATGATTAAAGATAAAGCAACCGATGGCAACAATAAATTTGTTCTTCTAGAAAAGGATGGTGTATCAAACTGGTATCGATTTGTCTCAAAAGAAGGCAATGCTGTCCTGGAAGAAATGCTTACCATAACCACCAAACCTTCAGGTGAAAAACTATATAACGGAGCGCCCCAATCGGAGAGACGTTTTTACCAGGTGGGTCATCTTTCAAAAATTATTTCCGAAGGAGAGGAAGTAGAAAGCACAGGCCGGACCAATCCATTTAGTTTTTTAACAAAAATTGAAGACAGTGATGTGGTAAGATATATCAAGACTTCATTTGAGTATGGGAATAACTCAGTAACTGCCTGGTATCCTGAAGTTACAGCAGGCACAGACATTATGAAACCAGGACTGCGCTTTAAGCTTGAAGGAGGTTCCATCTGGGAAAAGCTCAACTTTGTTTCCCTGATGCTGGCCCTCTTTTTGGGAACTTCTGCACTGCCACATATATTAATAAGATATTATACTGTACCCAGGCCGGTAGATGCAAGAAAGTCAACCATTGTAGCGATTACTGCAATAGGTGTTTTCTATATTCTCACATTATACATGGGACTGGGTGCTATGACAAGCGGAGTGCTGGATATGGAAAGCAGTAATATGTCCGGTCCTTTGCTTGCAAAATCATTCGGGGTAGGAATTTTTTCAATTATATCAGCTGTAGCCTTTGCCACGGTGCTGGGGACAGTGTCTGGATTGATTGTAGCCTCTTCAGGAGCCATTGCTCATGATCTAATGGATAAATATTTCCATGTCAAAATGGATGATAAGGTTAAAGTTCGGGCAGGCAAATTAGCAGCCTTTGCTGTTGGGGTTCTTGCCATAATTCTTGGTATACTGCTGAGAGGGATGAATGTTTCTTTCCTTGTCGGACTTGCTTTTGCCGTTGCTGCATCGGCTAATCTCCCGGCTATTATTATGATTTTATTCTGGAATAAAACCACTGGAAAAGGTGTAGCCGCTTCAATAATAACAGGTATAGTTTCCTCTGTATTATTGATTTTACTTTCTCCTACAATGTTTGACCGGTATGGTTTGCCACCGGAAAGTGCTGTTTTTCCACTGGATAATCCGGGTATTGTTTCTATACCTCTTTCTTTTCTGGTATTGGTGATTGTTTCCTTATATACAAAGAAAAAAGCTTTGATTTCCTGATCAAATGAATTTTATAGCAGGTTTAGGGTAAACTCCCAACAGGAGTTCCCTGCCTGCTTAAAGATTTTTTCTGAATTCTGTCAATTAGGAGTTGACATGTATCCCGGAGAAGTATATTCTTAGAACTGCTAAATAGCGTTATTATCTTATTTCAGGTATTGTATGTAAGGCATATAGTGAACATATTTTCGCCCAAATGGCTGAAAAACTTCTGCAATCTTTTTTATTGTTCAAATTGTTTTTATATTAAAATTCGCTCTCTCCACCCCAGTTTCACCAGGTCAATTTTCTCCGGGTCTTCATTCCCGAGATGGTGTCTTGTATCTGCCAGCTTTATATGTTTTGGGGATGGACTGATGGGTCTTTCTTCACCAAAATATTCTTTTCTTTGGGCCTGAACAATTCGCAATCCGGTGGCATCTACTGCCACAGGATCAAAACCACACAGTAATCCATTATAGCGCCAGGTATATTTTTTGTTGAAATGATGAGGTCCTACGCCATGAAATAATGGGGTGATCATTACCAGGATGTTTAATCGGGTTTTTCCCTTAACTTCGGGTTTTTTCCATAATTTGGCAAGATCGGCACAGTTGTCCGGGTGATAGGTATAAGGTTTGTTGGTAAACATGATGTAATTTTTAATCAGTGAGCCCACACCTGACCAGTCATGAGTGCGCATAGGCCGCACATTTATAAGGGCTGTTCCTTTCTGAAAGATGGGATTTTTGTAAATGCCCCGGTCGTCAATTCCTATGTTTTTTTCTTTTACACCGGCCTCCATCATTCTCTTTTTGATGAGATCTTCCAGTTCCGGAGGGGTTGGCAAGTGACTCCATACATTGGATTTAATTCCTACCACATCATCTGGCTGAACCAGTTTTCCCCAGGCAGTCCTCACATCCGTAGCCCCTGTTAATTCTGGCACAGCCTGATCAAGCATCTGTTTCAGTACCTGTTTGTTCAGTTTTCCGTCTTCATTGGTCAGGTCTTTATGCCTGATTAAAACTACTTTCGAATTGCCGGAGTTTTGTTTGCCAAATACTTTCCAGGGCAAGGCACTCAGCAGAATGCTTCCTGCTGCTCCCAGGGCCATGTTTCTAAGGGCTTCACGCCGTGTAATTTTCTTTTTTACCATAACAGAAATATTTTGGGTGTATTTGTTTATTCGGAGTCTTTATTATAATTATCGATTGTTTGTTTTAGTAAGTATAAGGCTTTTTCTTTCGAAGGTGCCCTGAGAACAACAATCAACAGCCTGTCTATCAACTCGTAACCAGTCCATTCTCCTTTTTTATTTTGAACCAGGCGGTTTGTTTTTAATTCTTTTGAAAGATGCGGAATGCTTTTTTTTCTGGCTTTTCTGGCTTTTTTTCTGTCCGGGTACTCAATCATCACTAAATAGTACCGGTTTTGGGAAGTTCCATACTTATTCAGCAAAGCCAAAGTATTTTCATTGATGTTAAAAATATTTTCGTTGGAAATGTAAGTAAATTTGTTCTGCCAGGCTGGATGGTGGAAATAAAAAGAGTTTTCGGGGTTTAATGATTTTTTAGGCATGGCATAGAAAATCGAGGGGAGGGTTCCTTCAGAGCCGATCGCTTCACTAATCTGACTTCCTATTCTGCTTAGCTGTTCTTTACTCTTTTCGGTCTCTCTTGTAGTAAACAAAGAAACAAAATACCGGTCCTGCCAGAAAATGAGTGAGCCCCCGGAGTACTGAGCGCCCTGTCCCATATCTATGTTTTCTTTATGGCGGGAGTATGAAAAAACACCATATGCATTTTTGGGCTGCTTCATATCAAAGATTTCAGCTTTTAATTCATTGTTCCCCGGAAGGTTGTATATCCTTTTTGCCAGTTTTATAACATTATATTGAAGATACAATTCGGCCCCTCCGTTGATATAATCATAAAGTTCATGATCAGTGGTATAAATTTTTTCCGATTTAACGGGCCAGGAGGAGTTTTCTCCAGGAAGGAGCATTAACAAAGAGTCTTCAGGCATGGAATAGCTTTTTATAACAATTAAGAACTGTAAGGATATGAGGAGAATAACAGGGTTTTTTACATTTTTGGTTTTCATAGTTTTCAAATAACCTCTTGATAATAATTCTTTATGCCATAAATTATTCAACCTTTTATCATTGCTAAACATGTAAAAATAAAAAATTTAAAGGCAAAAGGCAATATTTTCCAAGGGTCAAAAAAGCGGGAAAACAGGAAATTAGATTTTGCGGTGATCAGGACAGGAACCATTATTTAAAACAGGGTTATATTGTCTTGCTCTTTATACCAGGGGGATGCTTTATTTGTATGAACATATCTTTCCAAAATTCGTTTTATAGGCAAGAATTGCATTCATCCATACGTTTTTTTAAATTGAAGAGTATTAATATACAGATTCGCTTCGTTGCCTTGTATATGATGCACTAAAAACTTTTTTAGCAAACCCTGATTATATGAGAAAAGACAAACCAATAAGCCCAACAGATAAGATCAGACAGCTCGAAAAACGCATTGAGCAGTTAGAACGGGACAATGCATTATACAAGAATCTGATTGAAGGGTTGCCTCTTCATATACAGATTTATAATTCTGATGGGAATTTGATACTAAATAATGCTTCTGAAGAAATTTTGTATCCTCCTGTTGTTAAAAAGCAGAACGCAACCTATAATGTGCTTAAAGACCTGAAAAAAAAGAATCCCGAAGAAGCAAAAAAATTCGAGAAAGCTTATCGCGGAGAAACTTATAAACAGGATATTGAAAAGTATTCAGACCGGGAAGGAGAAACAGATCAGAATATGAAGGCTTACCGGGAGACCATCTTTCCGGTGAAAGACAAGCAGGGTCAGGTTATGTATGTCTTTGCTGTTACTGAGGATATCTCCCGGGTAAGAGAAGAAAAAAAGGCGCATGAGGAGACCAAAGAGATCTTCAGAAATTTTTATGAAAATGCCCCGCTACCATTTCAATCGCTGGATGAAAATGGATATTTTCTTGAGGTAAACCCGGCCTGGCAAAATACGCTGGGGTATAAAAGAAAAGAGGTGATCGGAAAATCGTTTGTTGAGTTTTTGCATCCTGACTGGAAACCGTCTTTTGAGAAAAATTTTCCTGAATTCAAACGCAGAGGCACAGTACATAATGTTGATTTTAAACTCCGTCACAAAAAAGGGCACTACCTGGATGTTAATTTTGAGGGATGCATCGGCTATACTCCTGAGGGTCGGGTCAAGCAGACTTATTGTGTTTTTAAGGATGTTACTGTTCAGAAAAGGGTTGAGGAAGAATTACGAAAAAGTGAAAAAAAATACAGGGCCATCGTTGAAAACATAAATGATGCCATGATCATTCATGATATGGATGGGATCATTACGTTTGTAAATGATCATGCTTGTGATTTGCTTGGTTATGGGCGAAAAGAACTTTTGGGTATGCGACTGGATGTCATCCATAGCAGGAAGATGCAGCCTGAAATATTATCTCTTGTCAATAAGAAAAAGTGGGATGACTCTAACCTGGTGGAGCAGGAACTGCTATCCAAAGATGGCTCACTGATACCGGTTGAAGTCAGTTCCAGCATTGTTTCAGCAGGGAAAACAGAGGAAATTCATGCTTATATAAGAGATATTTCATACCGCAAAGGGGTTGAAGAAGCACTAAAAGAAAGTGAAGAAAAATTCTTTTCTCTGTTTTCATCTGCTCCTGATGCCATTTTACTTGCCAGCACAGAAACTGGAAATATTGTAGATGCGAACCGGGCAGCTGCCAATCTGTTTGAAAAACCCATTCATGATATTATTGGAATGCACCAGAAAGAGCTACATCCACAAACAAGGAGAAGGCAGCTACAGGAAAGTTTTGAACAGCAAAGAGAGGCTACAGAATTTAATATCGCTCCAGTTGAGACAACCATAATAACTGCCTCAGGGAGAGAAAAGGAGGTTGAGATCAGGGCAAAAATAATCTCTATACAAAATAACGAATTTGTTTTGGGAATTTTTCGTGATATGACCCAGCGCAAAAAGGCTGAAAATGCCTTGAGAGAGAGTGAAAGGAAGTTACGGGAGCTTAATGTCACCAAGGATAAGTTCTTTTCTATTATCTCGCATGACTTGCGCAATCCGTTTCATACCATCCTGGGATTTTCTCAGCTTGCGCTCGAAAAGATCAGGAAAAAAAATTATAAGGATGTGGAAAAATACTGCCGGCAGATTTATCAATCGACAAGGAAAAGTTATAGTTTGCTGAAAAACCTGTTGCACTGGTCAAAATTACAAAGGGGGAAAATTGAGTTTAAACCGGAAACGATTCTTCTGGAAGGGTTGGTTGAGAAAGTTACAGGCCTGGTAGAAATAAATATCAAAGAGAAAGAACAGCAGTTAAAAATGTCTGTTGAGCCTGGTTTGATGGTTTATGCCGATTCTTTTATGCTTGAGACGATCCTTCGTAATTTACTCTCGAATGCCATCAAATACACTTCAAAAAAAGGAAAAATAAAATTGACTGCTTTTCAGACGGATAATGAAACAAAGATTTCGGTGGAGGATAATGGCATAGGGATGAAACCTGAAGTCATTGACCGGCTTTTTAAGATCGAAGAAAATCATTCTACTAAAGGCACTGATAATGAAGAGGGTACTGGCCTGGGGCTGATCCTTTGCAAAGAATTAGCTGACCAGCATGGTTTGCAGATCGATGTTGAAAGTGAAGAGGGGAGAGGAACGGTCTTTACTGTTACTTTGCCGGAAAAGAGTTCACAGCATTGAACACAAAGGTCTTTCCATTTGCCGGGTGTTTAAAAGCAGTTCAAAAAAAACAGACCCTTCCTGAAAAATGTCTGGAAAATTTATGTGGAGAGGTTGAAAAATAACCAGACAATTAAACGATTTAGCGAAAGTTTGCCGGAGAGACACTGTTTTGAACGAAGTATATGAAGAGATTTGGACCTAGAGAGTTTATCGCGAAGCACTACAATAAAAATTAAAAATACGCTGCTTCGCAAAAAATTGTATCATCTTGCAGATACTTTTTTTAAGTTTACAGCATAACTTATACCCAAATTGAGCGATTTTCGCTCACTGCCTGCCCCGTGCACGAAGTGTCGGGGA
>CAZWHH010000104.1:0-7604 GCA_964633615.1 uncultured Bacteroidales bacterium
TGCTTCCTGACATTAAACACATATCCTCCTTCAAAAATCAAATATTGCCCTTTAACCCCAACCAATCTGCCTCTGAAATGACCGGTTTTATCCAGGCTAACACTTTTAACCTTAGTGGGATAAGTCTTTACAGGATAAACCATTTCCGTAACCTCATCATCCTCAATAAAGTAAGACTTGTGCTCTTTTTCTACTAATTCGTAAGCTTTCTGTTTTTCCTCCAATAAATCAATATCGGTTGGCTGTTGGTTTTTGAGCATTCGCTGCCAATAAGTTTTATCTGCAAAATACTTTTTCAGATCAACTTCAATTAAACCAGCCATATGCCGGTTAGGGGTCCTGGCTATTTTAACTGCCTGAAAAGCACCCTGATCTATCCAGCGGGTAGGAATCTGAGTATTTCTTGTTACCCCAACTTTTAGTCCGCTGGATAATGCCAGGTACACATAATGATCTGTTAAACAATGAATTTTTGACCATTCCATATCACGTGAAATGCCTTCATGAGCCATACACTTTTCAGGACGAAGTATGCATTCATCTGCCTCCGGCGCATTTATAAAACAGGGGTAACAAAAACCCTGAAAAAAAGACTTGTTGGTCTTACGCCCGCATCGGATACAGTTTATCTGATGCTGATACTGAATAGATACCTCTTTACCAATCTGTTCATTAACAGCAATATTTTGATCATCTAAATCTAAATAATAGTGAACCACATCGCCAGGCTCACTTTTCATCTTTAGCAGATTTCCGGTAATTTTCATTTTTTCCCAAAATTAACGATTTTTCAAGCTCTTAGCAACCCGAGAAAATAATTATAATTTTTAGCTACTATGTATTGCATAATACTATATTTTTTATATATCTTTGCATAAAAAATTATTATCATGAAAACAATGCGATCTGTAAATTTAGCAGGAACAGTCTTTCATATAGACGAAGATGCTTTTAAACTATTGAAAACCTATCTGGATGCTGTGGAACAAAATTTTCCTGAAGAAGAAAGGAAAGAGATTATGCAGGAAATAGAATCCAGGATATCCGAATTATTCAGCGAGAGAATCAAAGGAGATAAAAAAACGATTACAGCCAAAGAGGTGAACCAGATTATTGAAATACTGGGCGAACCTAAAGATTTCGGCACTCCGGAGGAAGAGAGTGAAAAAGCCAGTTTTTCATCATCAGATAACAAAAGACTCTACAGAAATTCTGAAGACCGGATATTAGGTGGAGTCTGTGGAGGTCTGGGAGCATATTTTAAAGTGGATCCGATACTTTTCAGAATCTTATTCATTTTAATAGCCCTGGCTGGAGGAAGTGGGATAATCATTTATCTGATTCTATGGCTTGTAGTTCCTGAAGCCAAAACGCTCGCACAAAGAATGGAAATGAAGGGAGAGCCTTTCACCATCTCAAACCTTAAAGAAAAATTCAAAGAAGAATATGAAAATGTCAAAAGCAACCTGAACTTATAATTATTTAATAGCTTAAAATCAGCAAAATGAATATAAATAATTCAAAAGCCCAAATGAAAAAAGGGGTGTTGGAATACTGCATATTGGCCATATTGTCCCGAAGAGACTCTTATGCCTCCGAAATAATCAATGAATTAAAAGAGGCAAAATTAATTGTCGTAGAAGGTACCCTTTATCCGCTTCTCACAAGGCAAAAAAATGCGGGTTTATTGAAGTATCGCTGGGAAGAGTCCAGGCAGGGTCCTCCACGGAAATATTACTCGCTAACCAGTGAAGGAGTTAGATACCTGAAAGAACTAGATGCCTCATGGGAAGAATTAATTCATGCAGTGAATCAAATTAATAAAAACAGATCACATACTTCAAATAGTTAATTCTTCGATAAACTGATAGAACAATAATAAATTAAAATAGGAGCAAAATATTTGGCAAATAAATATTTTTTTTATCTTTGCAAGACCAAAATGAGTTTTGTCCCATGGTGTAACTGGCAACACGTCTGGTTTTGGTCCAGAAGAGTTCAGGTTCGAGCCCTGATGGGACAGCTTCCCCTAAAAGCCTGCTATAAGCGGGCTTTTTTTATGATATCCCAAACATTAATCTGCCGGGAAGTTTTAAATCCCCAAATATATTAATTAATAAGGCCTTTTCAGAGGTGCCAGAAAATATCTAATAGAACTCAATGCCTATAATGGAAATATCATCAAAAATGGCAGTACTGCCTTCAAGGATAGCGTTTTCCTTAATAATGGCATTAATATTTTCATCAATTCGATCCTTGTTGGACAGTTGATTTTGGATCTGTGTTGTATCATAACTCACCCCTCTTTCATCCATCAACTCTACCAGCCCATCGGTATAACAGAATAATTTGGTGCGTTCTTTTATGCTTACCTCCCCTTTCTTAAGGGTAGGAATTTTATCAAGCATTCCAAGACCCAGACATCCATCTTCTAAAAAAGCAAGTTCTTCTTTGGCGGGATTATAAATAATGGGTGGATTATGACCCGCAGTTATATATTCTAACTTCTTTTTAGCATAATTATATTTGGCAATGAACAAAGTAATAAACTTCTCGCCTTTAGCACTCACCATAACCCTTTCGTTAAGCCTGACAACTATATCCTCCAGGTCATTATTTGTGGTAAAAAGAGCCCTCAGGTTCGCCTGGAAATTCGACATCAGCAAGGCAGCAGATATTCCTTTTCCTGATACGTCAGCTATACAGAATCCTCCTTCTTCATCATTCAAAGGGATAAAATCATAGTAATCGCCGCCAACCTCCAAATGAGGTTTATAAAAAGAATTGACAAAAATTTTATCATTGTGAGGAAGAACACTCTCCTCGGGAATCAACATGGACTGCATTCTTGAAGCAAGTTCAAGCTCTTTTCTCAAAGCTTCCTGACGTAGATTCTCTTTATACAAACGAATATTCTCTATTGCCACAATAATTATATTTGACAGGGTTTGTATAAAATGCAGGTGTTTGATCGTTGGGCTTACTCCTTTTGCCCTGTCATCAATATCTCCAATCAATACATAGGCAATCGGTTCATTGTTATGAAAAACAGGAATGATATTATCAAATGTACGAAGCGAGGGATTTGGAGAGGAGGTAACAAATGTAATTTCCTCATGTCCATATATATCATTTTCAAGATCTATGTCATCTACTTCTTCTCCACATCCTGCATTCAGAATAATCTCCCAATTCTTATTATTAAAATTATACTTATAAATTAAAACTTTTCCAATGTTCAGATCATCTCTGAGAATTTTTTCATACCTTTTAAGGAGTTCCTCTGTAGATAAATTGGCATTAATTGCTTTTGTAATCGCAAGCAGAGAATTTAACTTAAACGAAAAAAGCTTTAATCTTTTTATTTTTGCCTGGCTTGTTTTCATAATAAACCATTAACACCCTAAATATAACCCTTTTATTCTATTTCTTGAGCCTTTCAACATATGAAAAATCACGAGTATCTATTTTAATCATATCTCCCGTATTAACAAACAATGGCACTTTTATTTCCGCACCTGTTTCAATTTTTGCCGGTTTCAAAGCGGTTGTTGAGGTAGTATCTCCTTTTACTCCAGGTTCTGTATAAATTACCTCCATCTCAACAAAAGGTGGAAGTTCACAATTTAAAGGAGTTTCTGTTTCATCATGAAAAACTATTTCTACTACCTGTCCTTCTTTTAATAATTCGGGTGTATTAATCAATTTTTCCTCAAGTGAAATTTGTTCAAAAGTTTCCTGGTGCATAAAATGATAACCCAGGTCATCTTTATATAAAAATTGATAAGGTCGTCGCTCTATCCTTGCCTCAGTTACTTTTGCCCCGGAATTAAAAGTGTTTTCTATAACCTTCCCGGTTGTTACACTTTTTAATTTTGTTCGAACAAAAGCTCCCCCTTTGCCTGGTTTAACATGCTGAAATTCAACTATCGTATAAAGATCATCGTTATACTTAATACACATTCCATTTCTAAAATCTGCCGTACTTGCCATAATGTATTATGATTTTATGCAAAATTAAAGTAATTCATTAAAATAGCTAATATAATTTTAAATAAATCTTTACCTGTTAAATAGAATGTCCACAATTACCTTGTTTCAAAAAAAAATAAAACAGTTTCTAATCACCATAATTTTTTTCGGGGAATGGTGGTAATAAATTCTTTCAAATAAAATGGTTCAAAATATGCAACATCCTCAAAATCTTTATCATGAAACTTTCCCTCCGATATTGAGATCATTGATTTTGAGGTAGGGATAATATCCTTTAAGAACAAAGCATTTTTATGATGAACAATCTCCTGAAATTTTTCGGAGCCACTACCAAAAAAAACCCCTTTATAAGCATTTAATAATTCATCATATAAATTTTCATGAAGCACTTCTGCCTGAACATCACTTACAAAATTATTATCAGTATCAAAAACAGCCGAATAAACTTCCATCCTGCGGGCATCAATCATGGGAATCAAACGCAGGGTGTTAGCAGGATAATCCAGTCGGAAAGCATGGAGATCATGAACCACCTGGTTTGTCATTGCCTGTAATGTGTGTACTGCAACTAAGGGTATGTTGATAGCGTAACATATTCCTTTTGCTGCTGAAACACCTATTCTCAAACCAGTATATGAGCCCGGGCCTTTACTGATACTAACAGCATCTAATTCTGTAAAAGCTAAATTTGCTTCATTCATTAATTCTTCAATAAAAGAAGTTAATAAAGCCGCGTGTAAACGCCCTTCCCGTTGCTCTTTTATTCCTGTTAAATTCCCATCCCGGGCCAGGGATACCGAACAATTATCGGTGGTTGTCTCAATATTTAAAATCAAAGCCATATTAATCTTCTGTGTCGTACAATTTTTCTTTCTTAACCACAGATACCCTGTCTCCTTGTTTTAATTTTTTTGAAATGGCACTGTACGGAGCCGTAACTACCTGGTTTGTTGTATCAATTCCGGATATTATTTCTATATACTGTTTATCTTGAATACCAATATCAACAAAATGTTTCTTAACCGTATCATTTTTGACAGAAAATACAATTTCATGAATCTCCTCGTCCGCATCACTCCCCTTATTATTTTTTTGGCCCGATCTGGTTGTAACTGCCTGAATAGGGACAGATAATACATCGGTATGTTGTTCGGTTTTGACCTCAACCGTGGCAGAGAGTCCTGGCCTGAAAGGATATGGGTTGTCAGATGTAATTAAGTCTTTATAAGATTCTTTCAGAAGATGTATTTTTACTTCAAAACTGGTCACCTGATCGGTTGATGTCCCTTCAATATTAGCTGAATGAGCAATTTCCGAAACCACACCCTGAAACTTCCTGCCCAGATATGCATCAATCTCAACATCCGAAGTATCATTCAAGCCTACTTTGATAATGTCATTTTCATTTACATCCACTTTTACTTCCATTTTATCTAAATCAGCTATTCTTAGTAATTCAGTACCAGCCATTTGCTTGGTTCCAACCACCGTTTCCCCCACTTCAACGTTCAGTCGTGATACAGTACCGCTCATTGGAGCATATATTTTTGTCTTTTGCAAATTTTCACGTGCTTCTTTTACAGAAGCCCTGGAGCTTTCTACAGAATATTTTGCAGACTGAACAGATTGTTTCGCGGACTCAAGTTCTGCTTCTGCCATTTCGTATGAAGAAAGGGCTGCCTCATAATCTGATTCTGAAATAGTATTTTCCTCCCACAACTCTTTATTTCTTTCATAATCTCTTTTGGCCTTCCTGAATTTTGCACGGACCTGCTCCAGTTGAGCTTTTGAATTGGCATACTGAGCTTTTGAGGAATTAAGCGAAGCCCTTGCTCTGTCTAAAATCGACTGGTAGGTGTCGGGTTTTATTTTTAAAAGCAAAGCTCCTTTTTTTACTTTTGAGCCCTCTTCAATGGTTATTTCAATGATTTCGCCTGAAACCTCTGGTGAAATTTTCACTTCCGTCTCCGGTTGCACTTTCCCGTTGGCTGTAACGGTCTCCACAATAGTTCTGTAATCAGGTCTGTCTACAGAAACTTTGTATGTAAAATCCTGGCCGAACCAGCCGGCTTTTTTTCCGATTATCAAAAATATTACTAATACCACCAGGACAATTATCAAATATTTAAGTACCTTTTTCTGTTTCATCTCGTTAATTTTAAAGTTGTAAGGGGACTCCCTGATAAAATTCTAAAATTTTGGTTTTAAAAATATATTCATATTTGGATTGTAACAAATCCGATTCAGCTTTTATTAACTGATTTTTTGCCGTATTATATTCTATAGAGTTTACCAAACCTACTTTAAATTTTTGTTTGGTATATTTAAAAGATTCTTGCATAGATTGAACGGTCTTATTAGATGCCTGGTATTTTTTCCATGCTGAACGGGCATCAGACAAAGCTTTTTGAATATCCTTATAAAGTTGGTTCTTTTTATATTCTAAACTATACCGGGCATTTAACATATTAACCTTTGCATTGTTAACAGAATAATTGGCCTGCATTCCGTTAAAGATTGGAATTGACAGACTGAATCCAATGTTGGTGCTTGCGTTATCCTGAATCTGACTAAAAAAAGGATATTTTTCATAATTTGGTATCATTTGGGGAACGTATACGTTTTCACCGCTTTGAGTATATCCGTAAACCATCATTGTAGTGTCAAAAGAAGAAACCCGGTCTCTTATATTTGAGTACCTTGATCCGTATGAAACACTCATTGATAGTGTAGGACTCAATTGTCCCTTCGCAATATCAAGAGCTTCCTTTTGGGATTTCAGATTATATCTGGCACTTTTTATACGAGGCAATGCTTCTTTTGCCCTTGTATAAATACTATCTATAGGGTACAACAATCTTTTGTTAATCTCCTCAAAATCAGGTTTAAGCACTGAAAAATCCTGTATAGAATCCAGTTCCAGTAACTGAATAAGATTCAGGTAAGATGATTCAAGCTGATTCTGCGATTCTACCAAATTTAACTCCTCGTTGGCAGCTTGTGACTTAATTTCTAACAGAGCCCCTTGGGGTAAACTCCCGGCTTCCACCAATTTTTTGGTTCTTTCGATTTCCTGTTGCGTTATTTCTAGTTGGTTTTCAGACACTTCAACCAACTCTTCGTTAAATAAAATCTGAAGATAGGCAGAAGCAACATTGAGTGATATGTCATTTTTTATCTGCTCTAATTCATTCAGACTTGAAAGAAGGACAAATTTATTCTTTTTAATCCGGTTCCAACGCTGAAAACCCTGAAATAAAGTAACCGAACTGCTTACCGAAAAATTACTCGACTGCACTTCCTGGTTCTCTGTAAATTCATATGTTGTTTCATCCAGCGCCCTTCCAAAAGAAAAATTATGAGTTGCCCCCGCATTTAAAGAGGGAAGTGCATCTAATTTGCTTCGCTTCAGAGCATTTTGATTGATTTCAGTGTTTAACTTCTGCTGTTTAATTTGTATGTTGTGCTCCAAAGCATAATTGATACAATCTGTTAAGGTCCATTTCTTCTGAGCAAATACGCTTGTTGCTGCGAAAAGAAAAACCGAAAAAGAGATCATAATTTTTTTGATCATTGTGTTGACTTTTAAATGTTATGCAATTTGAAATATT
>CAZWHH010000105.1:0-2564 GCA_964633615.1 uncultured Bacteroidales bacterium
ATAGCGGAGATATTACTGTTAAACAGAATGGAAGTCCATACGAACTTGATTTTAGTGGAGAAGGCTATTTCTACTATAAAATACCCGAGATTCATGATATTTCAGCCTACTACAATGGAAGTGTGAAATTTTATGATTATAGTAATGCTTATAAGAAGTCGCTATTCAAATACCACGATTAACTAATGATTGGAGTATTTTTATCTTGAATGAATAATATTAATCAGCCCTGGCTATAAAGCCGGGGCAGATTATTTCCAGGAAGTATGGCCTTCAATCAGGATGGTTCAGTAAATGGAATTTATGGATCCCGCCCTGACCATGTTTTAGAGAAATCAACATTTCCAACTGCCATGCCAGCGGCTTACGATAAAGAATCTCTTCTAAAGGATGAATGGATACAAACCATTCTTATGGACGAATTATAAAAATATAGAGAATGAGTTATTAATAAAGAAATCCCATCTTTCTGCAGAGATGGGATTTTTGTTTGAGAAAGAAAGTTCTTAAAGTTCCAATTTTTCATATTCGGGGAAGAGCGGTATATCGGCTTCTTCTATTTTTCCTTTAAATGCTTTTACTTCACTCTCAAACAATTCATTATAAATATTCAGGGCTTTTTGCAGCTTTTTTCTGGCATATTCATGAAGCTTCTTATGCGTTTCTGTAGGTTTGTCAAATGAAGAAGCTATTGATCTTGAAACCATCCAGTAGTTTCTCATTACATTATCATCTCTAGTAATTCCTTGCCTTTCATCGGGAACAGAAACAAACAATTTGGCTGTTTTTTTGAGTTTTTCTTTTAATATAGTTCCTTCCTCAATCAATGATTTATAGCTGGTATCTTTCTCAGCCTTTAATTTACCAATAATTTCACCGGTAACCGTGTACATCTTTTTCATCTTATCAACAGCTTTTTTGGCTGTTTCCATCTCTTTCCCGGCTTTCTGAAGCGCTTCAAAGCTGGCTTTTCGGTTTTCCAATGGAATATTTTCTCTCGGGTCTGGCTTGATGGTAACCGTGGTATTTCCTTTGTGTTCTTTTAGTGATGTTTCTACATCATATTGTCCCGGTACAACCTCGGGTCCGGGAGGTCTGTACCATTCACTAATTTCTTTCCAGGCAGGGTATTGATACCCATCCGTCTTCAGATCCCAGTATATCCTGTTCATTCCTTTTTCCGCAGGTCCGTGCATCCTTCGCAGTAGTGTGGAATCCTTACCGTAAATTTTTATTTCCACCGGGCCTTTGGTTTCCTTTTCTTCTTCATCTTCTTTCTTGGTTTTTTTATTCTTCATTTTTTTCGCTACTTCAGGACCGACATAATAACTTATCATGGCGCCATAAGGTTCATTCTCTCCCTTAAAAATTGCATCAGCCGGGAAATGATATCCTGTCACTTGTCTTATTTGATGCTGAAAAGCATCCGGAATATCAAATACTTTAAATGGTTTTTTCTGGATCGCTTCCTGCTTTCTTAACGGGGCAATGTTGTCCAGTATAATAGCAGCCCTGCCGTGTGTGCCCAGTACCAGATCATCTTCTCTTTTCTGTATTACCATATCTCTTACAGGTACTGTTGGAACACCATGCTTCCATTTCATCCAGTTTTCCCCATCGTTGAAACTTACAAACAGTCCAAATTCGGTACCTAAGAAGAGAAGCTCAGGGTCTTTATAATCCTGAACAATAACATGGGCAAAACCCCATTTTTCATTGGGTTTATTGGCGGTCGGATTGTTTTTGGTTAAGCTTTTCCAGTTTTTACCATAATCTGTTGTTTTATAAACGTAGGTATTCCAGTTTCCTCTCCGGTGATCATCGAAGGTGATGTAAGCAGTGCCGGCATCAAATGCTGAGGCTTCAATATGTGAACACCAACTGTTTTTAGGTAGCCCGGGAATATTTTCAACGACATTCTTCCAGGTTTTGCCGCCATTTTGGGTAATCTGTACATTGCCGTCGTCTGTTCCTGCCCAGATAACACCTTTTTCTACAGGGCTGGGTGCAATAGCGAAAATCGTGGTAAAGTTTTCAGCGCCTGTGGCATCAATGGTTAAGCCACCGCTTTTTTCCTGTTTTTGCCATTCGGGGTTGTTGGTAGTGAGGTCCGGACTGATAATTTTCCAGCTATCACCTTTGTCGCTGGTTTTATGAACATACTGGCTGCCAAAATAGACAATGTCAGAATCAAAAGGACTCATTGCAATAGCCGCATTCCAGTTAAATCTTAATTCTATCGAGTCAGCCGGAGGGGCCGGACGAATTTGTTTGCGCTCACCGGTTTCTATATCAAACCGCATCAAATATCCTTGCTGTGACATACTATACCCTTTGTTGGGATCTTCCGGATCGCTCAGGGTGGCAAAACCATCGCCAAAACCTACTTCCTTCCAGAAATAATTGGCTATCCCCCCTGTTTCCCAAACACTGGAAGGACCAGCCCAGGAACCATTGTCCTGCATCCCTCCGTATATGTTGTAGGGTATCTGATCATCGACACTGATGTGATAAAATTGAGCTACCGGGATATTTTCAACAAAACGCCAGGTTTTTCCGTGATC
>CAZWHH010000105.1:2664-7570 GCA_964633615.1 uncultured Bacteroidales bacterium
GTAATTTCTGTCCAGTTTTTGCCCCCGTCAAAGGTGCGGAAAATTCCACTTCCGCTTCCGCCTGAATTAAAAAACCAGGGCCACCTTCTGTGCTGCCACATGGCTGCGAATAACTTATTGGGGTTGTTCGGATCCATAACCAAATCGGCACAACCCGTCAGATCATTCCGGTAAAGTATTTTTTTCCATGTTTTTCCTCCGTCGGTGGTTTTATAAACTCCCCTGTCTTCATGAGGCTTCCAGGTGGGACCCAATGCGGCAACGTAGACAATTTCAGGATTGTTGGGATGAATCAGTATTCTGTGAATTTTTTCGGTATTCTCTAATCCCATGTAAGACCATGTTTTTCCGCCATCGAGACTTTTATAGATTCCGTAACCTACGCCAACACTGTTTCTGGGATTTCCCTCGCCCGTGCCGGTCCATACAATGTCCGGGTTTTTCTGGTATACTGAAACAGCGCCAATAGAGGTTGCCGGTTGATCATCAAAAACAGGGTTCCAGGTTACACCTCCGTTTGTGCTTTTCCATAAGCCGCCTGTGGCAGAACCGACATAGATGATGTCTGTATTGGTTTCCACCACTTCAATATCAGCGATACGACCGCTCATGCCGGCCGGACCAATGGAACGGGCTTTCATGTTTTGAAAAAGTTCAGAATCGACTTGGGCAGAAGTAGCGCTCCAAACCATCAGAAAGACCACAAAAAGTCTTAAATGCCATTGAATAGATGATTTCATAATTTTAGGTTTAGTAGTAGGTAATTCATATAATCTTTTGATGGTATTTCAGGCCACTGGTTTAATAGGTTGTGAATGGTTGATTATTTATGATTGATAGCATGCAATTACTTATTGAGAAGATCATTTAAGCATTTGATTTTTATTTTGTTGTAGCTGTTATGAGTTGAATATAAACTTATTCTGTATTTTCTTCCCGGAAGCATATCAAAGAAATTATTTGAAAAATGTCCTTTTCCCGGAGTGTTCAGGTAAACATCTTTAGCCAGTGAAGAGGAGGAGAGCGTAATTTCAATACTTCTTTCTTTTTGCTCTATTTGCTGCCTTATTTCAGGTTGATGCAGTTTCAGGTTCTTAGGTTGGGTAAAATAGTATAAATCCTGGTCTTCTACTTTTTCTCCAGTAATGAATTCATTCAGCAAAACAACTTTTTCTGAATCATGATTTTTTAAGATTTTTTCTTCAGCTCTGTTAAGCACAATTATTGAAGTGTCTGTCCCCAGGGTTACCTTTCTGTTCTCCTGCCAAAGCGTATTGCCCTTGAAATCCATTAATTTTGAGTGAAGATGACCCTTGGTCTCTTTAAAATTATCGTTTACCAGATGGATTTGTATTTGATCCTTTTTTCTTTTCACAGAAATTATGATGTTTTTATACGCTTCCCTGGCTTTATAGTGTAAAGCTTTCCATTTGCCGTAATAATCAACCGAAGCCCAGGATATGGCAGGCCAGCAATCATTTAACTGCCAGTAAAGCGTTCCCATGCAATAAGGTTTTTTCCTGCGGTGTGCTTCAATTCCTTTAACTATTCCTTCTGCCTGCAGCAACTGGCTTACATAGATGAAATTTTCCGGATTCTCAGGAACCGGATAATAATTTTTCATATAGTCCCGGATAATTGACATCCCGCGGCTATGTTTCTGATGATTGGTTAAAGCTTCAGATTTCAAAGAAATTTTCTTCTTATTGATAAATTTGCTGATGGATTGTACAGTCGGAAATCCCTGGAAACCGTATTCGCTCATGAATCTGCCTGTGACTGAGTCAAACACTGAAAAATCATATCCATCATGCCAAACACCCCAGTAATGGGAATCACCCTGGTATAAACTTCGTTTATCACCTCTTCCGAAGGCAGGAGAGGAGGAGACGTAGTCAACTCCCGGATGGTTTTTATTAACAATTTCCGGGAGCAATTCATGAAAGATTTTTTGGTAATCATTCCATATCCTGGCAGAATCTTCAGCATTGTATGGATTGCTCCATCCCCAGTTGTGCCAGGCTTCATCAATTTCATTGTTCCCGCACCAGAGGGCTATGCATGGGTGATTTCTGAGCTTTTGAACCTGGTATTTTGCTTCCTTTTGTATGTTTCGAAGAAATTTGTCGCTGGCATGATACATGGCATTGGCAAACATAAAGTCCTGCCATACCAAAATACCGTGTTGATCGCATAAATCATAAAACAATTCTTTTTCATAAATACCACCACCCCATACCCGGATCATGTTCATATTGGCATCCAGCACCTGTTGAATTAATTTTTTATATTCATTGGTATTTGCCCTGGAAAGAAACACATCCTGGGGTACATAATTGGCACCTTTCATGAATACCTTTTTTCCGTTTAATATGAAATAAAAAGTTTTTCCGGCTTCGTCTTTTTGCTGCACCAACTGAATTTTTCTTAATCCTGGTTTTGCTTTTAAGCTGTCGGCCACTTTCGATTTTACTACCAGCGCACCTTCTAAGTTGTATAAATAGGGTTCGCCCAGATTATGAACCCACCAAAGCTTAGGGTTATCTATTGTAAAGGAAAATTGGTATTGGTGGATTCCTTTTTTTAATTGCAGTTTCTTTGAGTAGTTATTTGAATCAATTGAGAATTGAAAATCTGCTTTTGTATTTTTTTCTGCATTTATTGACAGATACAACTTTACATTTGCTTGTTGCTTATTTGTTTTCCCTACCTGAAGGTGGTAATTTTCAAGGCGGGCTGCATCCCAGCCTTCCAGCAAAACAGGTCTGTATATCCCAGAAGGAATAAGTCTTGGCGCCCAGTCCCAGCCATAATGAAAAGCTGCTTTTCGTGTGAAGATGCGTTCGTTACCGGGGAGCTTTTTAACAAATGCCGGTTCGTCGGAATTGTTAGCATAATCGAGAGGTGAGTGTAATTTTACAGTGAGTGTATTTTCTTCTTTTAGCAATTTCTTTACTTCTTTCTGCCAGGGAATGAACATGTTGTTGGCTTTGAACAGCAGAGAATCATTCAGGAAAATATCTGCATAGGTATCCAGCCCTTTAAAGATGAGTCTTACATTGTTCTTTTCCAGCAATGTTGGTTTCACTTTGAATTGAGTCTGATAAACCCAGTCTTTTTGATGCACCCATTGTACTTTTTTTTCATTGTTTTCAATAAAAGGATCAGGAATAAGGTTATTCCGGAGGAGGTCTGTATGAACATATCCCGGAATCTCGGCTTTATACCAGCATGTATCATCAGCCTGCCGAAATTCCCAGTTTGTATGAAGATATTGGGTTTCTTTTATGTTTTCATTTAAAGTTTCCTTGCAAGAAGTGAAAACAGATAAGTTTATTATGCTTATTATCAGAATAATTATCCTCATAGGTAAGACAATATCGTTGGTTACCGAAAGATAATCATTTTTTTGAAGAATTATTCTGTTATCCTATCTGTTTTATCTTTTAGTGTATGAGTATGACAAATATCCTGCAAAAAAATTAGTCAACTCCGTGTAAGTTTCGTAATATTGCAACAAACAATTAAAAATGTAAATTTATGATGGATACCATAATGAAACACCGTTCAATAAGGCAATATAAAGACACTCCGATAAGTGAAAAAGACCTCAGGGAAATTCTGGAAGCTGGTACGCGTGCTTCTACCACAGGAAATATGCAGCTTTATTCAATGGTTGTCACACAGGATGAAGAAAAGAAGAAAGAGTTGGCCCCAACCCATTTCAATCAGCCTATGGTTACGCAGGCTCCGGTTCACCTGACTTTTTGTGCTGATATAAATCGTTTTCATAAATGGTGTGAACAGCGAAATGCAGAACCTGGTTATGATAACTTTCTCTGGTTTTTAAATGCAGCGATTGATGCATTGCTGGTATCGCAAAATGTATGTCTTGCTGCGGAAGAAAAAGGACTTGGGATATGTTACCTGGGAACTGTTACTTATAATGCGGAGCAAATCAGCAAAATACTTGAATTGCCACAGGGGGTTATCCCGGTTGCTGCTATTATGATGGGATACCCAGACGAAAGTCCGGGGCTTACCGACCGCTTGCCGCTTGAGGGCGTGGTACATTATGAAACTTACAAGGATTATTCTGAGCAGGATATTGACAGAATTTATGCTGAAAAAGAAGCCCTGCAGGAAACCAAAGATTTACTAAAGGAGAATAATAAAGAAACGCTTGCACAGGTATTTACGGATAATCGCTATAAGAAAGAAGACAATCTTCATTTTACCAAGCAATATTTAAAAGTTTTACAACAACAAGGTTTTATGAATAATATTTAAGCGTATTGTTCGTTTTTATTATAGTTTAATCAAAAAAGGAGAAAAACTCCGGTTTACATGAACCTGCATCCATTATCTTTGGATGCAGCTTTTTCTTTTTTTATTTGTGAATAATTTAGTCCCTGTAAAAGCGTGCTTTTCCTATAGTTTATATATATTGGGATGCTGCGGATTGGATATTTGTCATTTCGTTATCACTCGTTTGTCACTCAATGGTCACCCGGCAGCTTTTTTTCTTCCAACTTCTACTTAATCTGCGTTTATCAGCGTAATAATCTGCGCAAATCCACGAGCAATTTTTTCATTGTTCATTGCGCACTGTTCTTTTCTCATTTTAATCTGCCCTTGCAGGGCGATCAGAACAGGCTCATTGCTATACCCAGGGCGTTGCCCCGGGCTAACCTAAATTAGCCTTTCAGGCAACCAACCTGCTACCGGAAGCTTTAAACTATTAAATCTCCCACTAACTCTTGCTCCCTGACTTCTGCTAATGCCAACTTTTTTTTATGGTCACTTTGTTTTCTCTCAAGATTATCGAATTAACTTGAAACCTCAGCATCATTGATACCCGTCCAAAAAAGTGTGTCTTGGAAAAAAGAAAGGTTTTCAACAAATT